>JANOWZ010000416.1:0-25251 GCA_031418155.1 Deinococcales bacterium | reverse complement strand
CTCAATTCAATTACCGCAAACGCAATGATCAATCCGAAATCATTCATCGGTGGCGAACCAGACATGTTCATCGCTGGCAATGATGCGGATGCGAAACAAACTGTGCAAAAATTTCTCGAGGGTGTCGGCTGGGGTGTTGTGGACCTCGGCGATATCACCAAAAGCCGCTTGATCGAACCGCTCGCCATGATCTGGATCACGGTTGGATTCAATTCGGGATGGACGAAAGTCAACCACGCTTTCAAAATGCTCAACAAGTGATTTGCAGATCAAACTCGAGGAGCCAATATATGCGCTCCTCGAGCCTTTTTATCGTGTTACCTCACCTCGAGCCACCGTGATCTCATTGCTGGCCGCCCATTGTGAAATGTCCGAACGGTTGATTGCCGCCGCCATCAAATCGGGAAACAAATCTGGTGTGCACGCGAACGATGGCACGCCCATCGAGGCGAGCACGCCCGCAATCTGATGGTCGTAACTCGGAGCGCCATCATCGGCGAGTGCCAAGAGCGCGATCATCTGCACACCGCTCGAGACGAGCGCTTGGGTTTTGGCAAGCATCTGCTGCCGGTTGCCACCCTCGTACAAATCTGAGACCAGCACCAGAATCGTTTCTTCGGGCCGGTCGATCACGCCCTGACAAAACCCGAGCGCGAGGTTGATGTCCGTGCCGCCACCGAGTTGCACACCGAACAGCAAATCCACCGGGTCGGAAAGGTGCGCCGTCAAATCCACCACAGCGGTATCAAAAACAATCAACTTTGTTTTGACCGCAGGTAGGCTTGCGAGGACCGCACCAAAAACACCGCTATACACCACGCTCTGACCCATCGAACCGGATTGATCCAAACACAAAACAATGTCACGTAAACTTGATTTCTTGCGCCCAAAACCGATGCGTTGTTCTGGGATGATCGTGCGTTGCTTGACCTGATAATGCTTGAGGTTCGCTCGAATTGTGCGGTTCCAATCGATCTCGTTGTGCTTTGGACGACGGTTGCGAATGCTGCGATTGAGGCTGCCCATCACCGCCTGACGCAATGGTGTCTCGAGCTTGCGTTTGAGTTCTTCGACGATGCGATTGACCACCAACCGTGCCGTCTCTTTGGCTTTCTGCGGCATGACATCTTTGAGCGACACCAGATTCGCCGCCAGGTTCACATCCGGCTCGAGGTTCTCGAGGATTTCCGGTTCGAGCATCAGGCTGGTCAAATTCAAACGTTCCATCGCATCGTGTTGCATCACACGCACCACGCTCGAGGGAAAGAACTCGCGGATGTCACCCAACCAACGCGCCACGTTCGGCGCACTCTTGCCGAGCCCACCGCGTTTTCCGCCGCCGCTCGAGTTGCCCGCACCGAACCCCGCACCGTCGTACAAGGCTGCGAGTGCCGCATCCAACCGCACATCGTTGTCGGATAAGGTCATGCCGGTTCCATCGGCGTTGTTGTGCCCGCCGAGCAGCAAACGCCAGCGTCGCATTCGTTCTGGATTGCTCGAGCCTGTTTCTGTGTCTGTTGTCATGATGGCTCCAATCCGAGCATCTGACGCAAGAGCGGCAAGACCAACGCGGCCCGATCATGGTTCAGGTCCTCCTGCAAGCGCGAAAGAGAAATGCTCGAGCCTGCACCGATTCCGGCCTTGGCTTTCTGCCCGATGTTGCGGCGTTCCGGGGCTTCGAAGGTGCTGAAGGTTCGGCGCAAGAGCGGCAGGATGGCCTGGAAGTCATCGCCATGCAACGCACCAACCCATTGATCGAGCACCGCAAACAGCGCGTCATCATGCACGAGAATCGCGCCGCTGCCACGCAAGAATCCATCGACCCAAGCCGCCACCATTTCTGGTGCGCTCGCTCGAGAGGCCGCCAGCCCGAGTTCTCGAGCGGTGTCCTCAGCGGTCAACGTTCCAGCCTCGAGCAGCAACCGGGCGGATCTTCCCGCGATTAAGCCGTGCAAGTTTCGCTGTGCCAGCAAACTTTGCAGCAGGTTCAACCATGATTCACGATGTCCCGTATCCTCGAGCGTCTGAATCGCGTTGTGTGTGGCGAGGACATGACTGTACATTTCTTCAGCGGCGGCATTGTTCAGGCTGCTGCACGCCCCCGGCAAGCCAATCACAATTCGAGTAATCAATGTCGAGATGACGTGACGCACCACGCCCGCATCGGTCTGACGCACGTTGCCGTAACGGGCCACGCGCACCAACGGCGGCAACGCGGTACACAAGTGCGCCACATCGCTCGTGGTGGCAGAAAGCGCCTCGAGTTTTTTCAAGATGGCATCGGTCGCCAACGGTAGTTCAGCAAGCATTGCGGCATCCAATAACGCGCTCAATTCTGGCAAATGCGTGCTGGCTCGAGCACCCTCCATCGCAAACGCCTGCGCCGCCTCAAGCACAGTTGGACCGTATCTGGAGACTTCAATTAAACGCACCGCGAAGGCCGGTTCCCATTTGACCTGCCAGGTTTCACGGAATGTGCCTGTGCTTTTCGAGTTGCCCAGTACGCCCCATTGCACACCCAAAAGTGCGAGGCGATGCAACAGGCGCGATTTTGCCATGCCGAAATCTTCACGCAAATCCAACTCGATGGTTTGCACGCCCGCATCAAGTTTGAGGCGCAAACTTTTCAGGCTCGCCTCGAAATCGGCCTGCAATGGCACTCGAGGGACTTCGGCTGGAACAGATCCAAGCGATTCGTTGATGACGAGTTCGCGGTGAATCAAATCCATCGGCAAACTCGAATCCCAACAAAACAATGTGCGTGCAGCTTCCGTCACCTCGAGCAATCCGGGCAACGGCAAGCCACGCAAGACCGCGAGCGTTTCGGCGAGACGCACCGCCTCAATCACACTTGCACTCGAGGCATCCATGTCCTTGCCACGCAGCAAACGCGCCACGCGGGTCATCCATTGAATTGTGATCGCCTGCGAATTCAAATGCGCATGATCGAACAAATGTGCGTACCATCCTGGGCTTTCCACGCCTGCGCCGTAGCCGCTCGAGTTGGAGAGCAAGCCGTGCGACCACGGAACCCAAGTGGCAGAAACTTTCGTTTTCGGCAAATTCTTCAACGTCGCCGCATCATCTTTTGCAGTCGGAACCTTCTCACTCGAGGTGTCCAACAATGGTGCGTGCCATGCGCCGCAGACAACCGCGATCTTCTGATGGCCTGCTGCAATTGCCTGACGAATCGTTTGACGCATGAACGCTTCACGCCGTGTCTCACGGACAGAATTCTTTGACAGCGACTCGAGCCTCAAACCATTCAACCGCACCGATTCATCACGCAACGCCGTCATCGCCTCGAGAATCCCAGGAAAAATATTGCCGCTCTCACCTCGAGATTCCACCAAGAATTCCCAATAGCGTTCACCATCCTCAAAGCCAGCAACTCGAGCCAAAAACCCGAGCGGATCGTTCGCCGGATCATCGATGGCATCGAGAGCTTCTTCAACCTCGGCTTCCGGCTGACTTGAGACTTCCAATTCCCCCAACTGATGCGACATCGGCAAATCCATGAACCGCACCTTCACACCACGCTCGAGTGCAAAACGAATCGCCAGCCACTCCGGGCTGAAATTTGCGAACGGATAAAACACAGATCGACCCGGATCGTCCGAGGCGTACACCAACAAGGCCACCGGCGGTCTCATCTCGATGTTCGCTGCGAATGACAAGACATCATCCGCATCCGGCGGACCCTCAATCAACACGCAATCGGGTTTCAATTCATGCAGGGCACGCTCGAGGCTGCGGGCGCTGCCCGGACCGTGATGGCGAATGCCGAAGACATGCACGCTCACAGGATCACCTCGAGATCAACTGACTTCACGGCAGGCACGGTACAAATCCTTCCAGTCTTTGCGTTCTTTGACCACGGTTTCCAGATACTCGAGCCAAACCACTTTGTCTTGCACGGGGTCTTTGATCACGACACCGGTCAAGCTCGAGGCGATGTCAGCGGCGTTCAAAACACCGTCTCCAAAGTGCGCGGCGAGCGCAAGCCCCTGATTGAAAACACCAATCGCTTCGGCGGTGCTCATCGTGCCGCTCGGGGATTTGAGTTTCGTTTTGCCATCACCGGTCAGTCCGTTGCGCAGTTCGCGGAAGATCGTCACGACCCGTTGAATCTCCTCGAGTGCCGGTGGTTGCGCCGGAAGCTCGAGCGCTTTGCCAAGGCTGCTGACACGGGTTTGCACGATGTTCACTTCGTCTTCGAGGCTGTCCGGTACGGGCAGGACAACCGTGTTGAAGCGGCGTTTTAAGGCGCTCGAGAGTTCGCTCACGCCACGGTCGCGGTTGTTGGCGGTGGCGATCAGGTTGAATCCTTTGATGGCCTGGACCTGCGTGTTCAGCTCTGGGACCGGCATGGTTTTTTCGGACAGCACGGTGATCAGCGTGTCTTGCACATCGCTGGGGACGCGGGTCAATTCCTCGAGCCGTGCGACCTGACCGTTTTGCATGGCTCGCATGATTGGGCTTTGCACGAGTGCTTTTTGTGATGGCCCCTCGGACAGGAGCAGCGCGTAATTCCAACCGTAACGGATCGCCTCTTCGCTCGTGCCTGCGGTGCCTTGAACGATCATGGTGCTGTCGCCACTGACGGCGGCGGCGATGTGTTCACTGACCCAAGATTTCGCCGTGCCTGGAACGCCCAGCAGCAGCAATGCGCGGTCCGTGGCGAGTGTGGCGACCGCGACCTCCATCAACCGCCGGTTGCCGATGTACTTCGGTGTGACCTCGAGCTTGCCCGCCGTGCCGCCCATCAGGTATGTGACAACGGCCTGCGGTGACATCTTCCATTGTGGCGGTTTGGGCAGTTTGTCTTCTTTGACAAGCGCGGCGAGTTCGTCAGCGAATTGCAGTTCGGCGTGTTGACGTTGGACTTCACTCATGGGGTCTCCTTCAGGGTTCGGTGCATTTTGAGGCGCAATTGTAGTGCCTTGAGGATCTGACGAAATTGTTGCTGCGCGTTGTTCCAGTAGTACGGTTGTTTCACGGCCTGACTTGCTGGCTCGAGGTGTTTTGAGAGCATTGCCGTCCAATTTGGAATGCTGGGATGTCCGTTCAACACACGTGGGATCATCTCGAGGGGTGTGTGGCGAATGATCGGATCGGCAAATCCGTAGAAGCTCTCGTTGATCGCGCCCTGTTGAATGCGCATGGTTTGTTTGGCGATCCACTCGAGTACGGCGGCGCAGAATGTTTCACTCCAAACGTGCTGGCAGGCGTGAATCATACTCAGGTCGGTGTTGGCTTCGGTCAGTGTCCGCTGTGTGGTCAGCGTCTCGAGAAAACCCGGCTCGAGCGCAATGAATGCGTTCGCGGCTTGAACGATGGTGATGTCATACGCGATCAGTTGTTTGACCAGTTCGCGTTCCGGCTTTTGCCTGACCGAGTTGATGACGGCGTTCCTGATCAAATTCTGCCAGTCTTTGTGCGTGTTTTTCAGCAGGTCAATCGCGTTCAATCCGGTGAGGTCCTCGAGCATGTTCAGGTTGGCCCGCTCGAGCATTTGTCGAACCCAGTACTGTTTTTGCCCAACACCTTGCGGCGCTTTTTCTTCGATACCGTCTTTGGCCCAGGCTGGATCGAATGCGTCTGGCAGTGTGATCTCGAGTTTGTCGTTGTTGGTTTTGGTGAGCCCTCGCAGCAGTCCGCCCAGTTTGTCTTTTTTGACATTCAGGATCGGGCGAAGGCGTTCGCGGGCTCGAGCGTTGTATTGCGAGTTCGGCAAGTTGGCGAGCAGGTTTGCGGCGGTTTCGTGCACGTCGCTGGAACGGTCACTCAGGGCGTTCTCGAGAAATGGTTCATCCTGGTCGGACAGTCCCGTTTCGAGGATCGCAATGAACTCTTTTCGTTCGGGCGCGGCATCCTGCTTCCAGGTGCTCTCCAGAAGTGTTCTGCCTCGTTCTGGGTCGGTGGTGCGAACAACTTGCAACGCCAAGGCCCGAGCGCTCCTGCTGCCCGTCTCAAAGCTTTGTACGGCATCTTCGAGCGATTCCGTGTTGCCGGTCGCCCACGACCATTGCTTGTTCAGACCCGCCAGCCATCGCCCGCGAGCGTCAAGCAGGTCGGAAATTTGGGAACGGTGCGCGGTGTTGCCATGACCGAAATCCAGCATCCTCGGTAGGTCTTGATGCGCGAACCGATGCCCGGTGAGCATTCGCAAGTACTCCTCGAGCAATTCCTGATGGCCCTGCAAAACCTTTTGCAGCACGTTGCGCATCGCTGCCGTCATTGCCGGTTTACCATCGGCTGGACTGACCTCGAGCCTTGAAATGCCCAAAGATTTTTTCGGCACGTATCCGCTGCGACGGTACGCCGTCAGGATTGCGGCGGCGCTCAGCAGCTTCGCCTCTTTTGTTTCCGCATTCAGATTTGGCACGAGCGAAAATTCTGGGATCGCTTGGCGTTCCGTACCGATCAACACCGTGGCGATCAACGTCTCGAGGTCGTTCATGCGTTCACCCCATCAAACGCGAAATTGTGAAACGTGCCAGCGATCATCACGGACAAGGGCAGGAAAAACTCGCCGTCCCATTCGCCGTAGACCGTGCCGCTCGAGCCGCCCGTGATCGCCAACCAGGGCCAGAGTTGCGCGAACCTTGGATGAACCGGCAGGCTGTGATCTGTCGAGTCGATCACGCTGTTATTGATTTGCAAAGTTGCATCATGCAGGCGGAAAAAATGCCGCTCGAGCCAAGGATTTGCCGCTCGAGCCTGCGCGTAGGCGTTCAAGTTTTCTTCGATGCTCATTCCTGGAACATGCGTGATCGCCCTCGGTGCGGGCAAATCACCTTTGATCAGGGCGCGTTGCGGATGCTGGCTCGGGTAGTACACGACCTCAAGCTGGATGCTCGAGCCGACCGGCAGACTCAAACCCAATGGCGCTTGGGCCACGCCGAATTCTTGAACCATTGCGCTCCGTCCGTTTTGCGTTCCATATAACCAAGTGCGCCTGACGCGAAGTCGGTCGTCTTGCTCGAGGCTCTGACCGATCACCTGCCAAGCGTCTCGAATCCCAGTCTGTGCGAGCACGTCCTCGCTCGAGGTTGGAAAACCAATCGCGGTGCGCGTGTCGGCCCGCACCGTTTCGGGCAATTGCTCGAGCCGTTGGTAGGCGTTGCCCGCCAGGTGGACTGCGCCAAGTTGCTCGAGCAGTCGCGCCTGCCAATCGTCCTGCGAGAGCAATCCTGGAATCTCGCGCACCATGCGGGCCAAGCCCGGAGCCTGCGCATCGATCAATCTTGCCGCCATCGTTTCCCAGTGCGTGTAACCTTTGCTCTGTGCGTCGGCGATGCCGGTGCGAATCAGATCGCGTGACCACAAGGACAATTCCTCGAGTCCGGCGCGAACTTTTTTGTCTCGGGCGGCGACACGTTTTTCTTGCGCTTTTGGATCGACGGGTTTGGTGGCAATCTCGACCGCTTTTTCGGCTTTCTTCTCGGCCCGAGCTACGCGTCCATCCAGCCATTCTTGAACCCAAGTGGGTGGCTCGAGTTCGCCGAATTCTTGTCGCGCATTGGCGAACAGCAGGAACAATCCGAGGCCATGCTTGCAGGGAAATTTGCGGCTCGGGCAGGAGCATTTGAAGACGGGTTCGTGGGACCCGTGCGTTCCCGTCGGTCCGCCGGTGTCAATCCTGGCCTGGTACGGATGTTTGCCGCTGCCTTGGCATTCGCCCCAAAGGACGTTGCCGTTGCGGGCCACATTCAACCAACTTTTGCGGGTGCTCAGGCCGCGTCCGCTGGATGCGCTTCCAGAATCGGGGGCGAGGGCGAGGATGGTTTCGGTCGTCCATTCGGTCACTGTTCACCCCTCGAAGATTTAACGAAATGATAGCATAGATTATGTAAATAAAAGAATAACTCGAGCTTGAAATTTGAATTCACGCGACGATACACCGTCACGAAAAAAGGGAACGCGAAAATCCGACATGACAAAAACCTCGAGCCGAACAACTGGGATTGCCCACCGCGCCGAAACCGTTCGCAGCATCAGCGCTCGAAGCACATGCCAGACCCAAACCTCGAGTCTCAGTTCTCGAGAATCAATCTGACCCAACCATCGACAGTTCGATCTGTGCCGATCATCGACAGTTCAATCTGTGCCGATCATCGACAGTTCAATCTGTGCCGATCATCGACAGTTCAATCTGTGCCGATCATCGGCAACGCCTGCCCACCAGATGCGACATGCTCGCGCAACCGCAACGCCTCGCCCTGAACTTGCGCCTCACGGATCAAGTCCTCGAGCGTGGTCCCACCCAGCACACTGCGCACCGAATTGTCCAAACGCCGCCACAAATCTTCGGTGCCGCACGCGCTGACGTGCACGCACGAGCCCGGATCTTCAATGCACGAAACCGGGGCGACGCTGCCCTCCATGACCTCGACGACCTCCAATGCCGTGATGCTCGAGGGGGCACGGGCCAGTTTGTAGCCGCCGAACGCGCCGCGCACACTGCGAATGAACCCGGCGCGGCGCAAATTACTGGCGATCTGCTCGAGGTAATGCTGACTGAGGTCCTGGCGTTCGGCGACGAGTTTCAACGACACCGGTTCGCCGTTGGCGGCGGCAATCTCGACCAAGGCCCGCAGGCCGTATTGGGCTTTGGTGGAAATCCACATCTTGACCTCCGCTCAACCCAAATCCTGCTCGAGTTGAGAATCATTCCTGGTTTTAGTCTAGTCTGGTCAATTCCGTGCGTCAACCCGGAATTAAAGGCAAGGTGAAAGGACAAAGGGTAAAGGTCAAAGTAAAACCTGGATACTCGAGCGATTCTGGTCTTCACTTTCAACTCTTACTTTTCACCTTTGACCTGGTTTATGCTCCTCCCATGACCAAGAAAGACACCGTGAACGCCCTGGGTTCCACCGCCGACATCCTCGAATTGCTCGGCGAGAACGAATTCAAGGTGCTCGCGTACCGCAAAGCCGAACGTATTCTCGAGAACATGACCGGCGATTGGGATGCCGTGGTTGCGGCAGAGTTCAAGAAGATTTCGGGCATTGGGGCGCAACTGGCCGTATCGCTCGCAGAGTTCTCGCAATCAGGTCGATTTGGGCCACTCGAGGATGCCGCCAGCCTCGTACCACCCGGAGTCCTCGAGTTGTTCCGTGTCCGAGGTTTGGGACCAAAGAAGATTCGCAGTTTGTGGGACGCGGACGTGACCTCGCTCGAGGCGTTGATCGAAGGTTGTCGGGCGGGCAAGATTGCATCGATCAAAGGCTTCGGTGCTGGAACGCAAGCCAAACTGCTCGAGAACGCCGAGTTTGTGCTCTCCAACGCCGAACGCCGTCACATGGCGGTGGCTGAAGGTGCGTTTGAATTTCTGAAAGCGCATCTCGAGGGTGTCGTCTCTCGGATCGAACCCGGTGGCAGTTTGCGTCGAGGCTTTGAAACCGTCGGTGATCTGGACGTGATCGTGATTGGCGAACGCGATGCCGTGCTCAAAGCGCTCGAGCCGTTCGGGGCGCACGATGATCCCAACTACCCGTGGTTGATCGAGGCGACCATCGCGGGCATGACCGCACAGATTCAAGTCGCTGGCCCGGAATCCTGGGGTGCATCGCAACTGATGATGACCGGTTCCAAACCCTGGCTCGAGGGAGCGATTTCCAGCGCCTCGGCGCGAGGTTTGGAGTTCACCAGCGCAGGCTTATTTCGTGACGGAACGCTCGAACCGACACCGACTGAAGAATCCGCATTTGCTTTGCTCGAGATGCCGTACATCATTCCCGAATGGCGCGAACCCGAACACCAACCCATCCTCGAGCAACTGTCCGATCCCGCCAACCTGATTCAAATCTCGCAGATGCGAGGCATGTTGCACATTCACACCAGTTATTCCGACGGGGCGCACACCCTCAAACAAATGGCGCTTGCGGCGCAAGCTTTGGGCATGACCTACATCGGTGTCTGCGATCACTCGCAAACCGCTGCCTATGCAGGCGGCCTGACCCCGGCTCGAGTGCGTGCGCAATGGCAGGAGATCGATGCGGTGCAAGGCGAGGTCGACATCCGCATTTTGAAAGGTATCGAAAGCGACATCCTCAGTGACGGTTCACTCGATTACACCGATGACCTGCTTGAGGGATTCGATTTTGTGGTCGCCAGCATCCACTCGAGTTTCACACTTTTGGAAGTCGCGCAGACCGAGCGCCTCGTGCGGGCCGTCTCGAACCCATTCACAACCATTCTTGGGCATCCGACGGGCCGCTTGCTGCTGCGCCGCCCGCCGTACAAATTCGATCTCGAGGCTGTTCTCGCCGCCGCCGAAGTTCACGGCACGGTCATCGAAATCAACGCGAACTCGTACCGACTCGATCTGGACTGGCGTGATGTGCTTGCCGCTCGAGGTCGCGTCAAATTTGCGATCAACACCGACGCGCATCACACCGACGGATTTGATGATTTGAAATACGGCATTCGGGTTGCCAGAAAGGGCGCACTCGAGACGAAAAATGTGGTCAACACGCTCGAGGTTGAGGAGTTTTTGGGACTGGCTCGAGGCAAACGGTAAAGGTGGGCGGCACAAGCTTTTGACGGAGCAGTTGCGAGAACAGTGATTCAGGGAATGTTGGTTAAGTTAACGGGAGAGTAACCACTCGAGAAATTTGGGTCTTTAGGGTTTTCTGCTGCCAAATACCCAACGTATGTTTTGGGCGAACTTGAGATCACACCATCGTTTGTCATCCCTGAAGACCCTGAGTCCCAAACGTACCAAGCTGTTTTTCCACTCTGGTCCAGCAACTCAATTGACTCGGCACGCCCTGAAGACCAAGTATGTTGCGCAACCAAGCGCGAACCATCAGTGATTTTGCCTTCACCACGCACTACAAAGCTGACTGCATCCAAGGTGGCAGTTCCAGAAATTGCGTATGTAGACTCATCAACATACTTGGTCTGTAAAACCAATTTGAGCTTCAACGCTGGTTGATTCTCGCGGGTCACAGTGCCTTCCCAGGTGCCGCGCAAAATTCTTAGGTCAGTCTCGAGGACCACGGGAGCACGGGTGTTGCAAGCGGCCAGCAGCCAAACCAACATCAACCACACAACCATTCGGGTTTTCATGCATTCAGTATAGATGAAAAGCAAAATGTGGCATGAAGTATCTGCGTGTCACTCACGACCAATTGCTTCGGGTCAGCGAGTCCGTTCACCACCATTTCAAGGCATCGTTCGGGAATGCCAGCGGTGCAACTTCCGTGCCTCGCTGCACGACCACGGGTGCGTCATAAGTCCAGCCGCTCGAGACCAAAGATGGAATACGCTCGAGGTTGAAGCATCCTTGCGCCTTTCTGGCGTGCCAGCACGGACCCTCCAATCTGCCGTTTAAGCTGTGCCGAAACTCAAGCCCAATTCGTTCAGCCACTTGCGGTAGGCAATCGCCATGCGGTCGGATCGCAGGTGCAGTTCGGCCTGTAAATCCAGCGGTAAACGCTCGGGGCGTTGCGACTCGAGGATCGGTTGGTCCTGCGAGAAGATGGTTTCTTGGAAGGCTTGGCGCTCGCTGTCCGGCGTGTCGTGCGCGTAATTCATGGCGAGGACAAAACGGGCCACCGTCTCGAGTTCGTTGATCGGTGTGACGACCAAGAGAATCGCGAGGATTTTGTCACCGCTGTTCTTTCGAAAATACGCGACGAGTGGCCGAAATACCGTGTACGTGTAATTGACCCAGCGGCCCACGCCATCACCGTCCGGGTTGGGTTGGTACACGTTGATATCCTTCGAGGTGATTCCTTCGGGCGTGTGCTCGACGGTGTAATCGGGAATTTCTGGATGGCCTCGAGAACCCAGGTAGCCCTCGTGAACGAATGCAAAATGCGCCACGTCGAGGAAATTCTCAACCACTCGAGGACCGCTGGCGTTGACGCTGAATGGGCCGCAGGGAATCTTCTTGAAGTCTCCGTCGGTCCATTCGGGCAGACTTGGCGGATCGTGATCGGGTTGTTCAAACGCGACCCAAACGATGCCGCTCGAGATCTTTAAGGGCAATTTTGGTGTGCGGGCTTTGGCCGGAATTGCTTGATCCGGGTGCGCCGGAATGTGAACGCAAGCTCCGCCGGGACCGTAGGCCCAACCGTGATACGGGCAGGTCAAGCGTCCAGCCTCGAGCTTCCCGAGTGAAAGTTTTGTGCCGCGATGCAGGCACAAATCCAACCAGCATTCCCAACCGTGTTCGAGGTGAACCAGAACCAAATCCTCGCCCATGAGTTTGAAGCCGAACGGTTTGCTTGGGTCGAGTTCGCCAACATCGGCAGCGGGCAGCCATTCGCCTTTGAGCACCGGATCATCAATCATGCTCGAGTTTACCGGTTGGATCGCGCAGCCGCAAACATACTGTCACCTTAAGACTTGTCAAATGATCAGTTCTTGTGTGACACTTTGCAAATCGGGTTCAGTTTCAGGCTGAGCTTGCCATAAAATCTCGAGATTTGATCATCGGTTCTCGAGCGGAGGGCATATGAAGAACAGATTCTTATCACTCGGACTGGCCGCACTCGCCGCGACCAGCATCGGCCTGGTCTCGAGCATTCCGGCGCAAAACGCGAAACTCAAAGTCGCGTTCATTTACATTGGACCGCCCGGAGATTTCGGTTGGACCTACGCACACGAACAGGGTCGGATTGCCCTCGAGAAAGCACTGCCAGATGTTGAAACGATCAAAGTTGAAAACGTGCCTGAAGGTCAAGCAGGACCATTCCTCGATCAAGTCATTAAGGACGGTGCAAAAGTCATCTTCACCACCAGCTTCGGCTACATGGACCCAACGCTCGAGGCCGCCAAAAAATACCCGGACGTGATCTTTGCGCATGCCACCGGTTTCAAACGCGCCCCGAACATGGCCACCTACATGATCGACCTCTACCAGATGTACTACCTCAACGGCATGATCGCCGGGGCGCTGACCAAGACGAACAAGCTCGGCTACGTCGCGGCCTTCCCAATCCCAGAGGTCAAACGCGATATCAACGCTTTCGCGCTTGGCGCTCGAGCCGTCAACAAAAAGGCGACGCTGAGCGTGACCTGGATCAACGGCTGGTTTGATCCGAACAAAGCCAAGGAGGCGACAGAGGCTTTGCTCGCGGGTGGCGCGGATGCCTTCGCCTTCCACGAGGACACACCAACCGTGATTCAAACCGCCGCCGCGAAGGGTGGCATTGGGTTCTCGCACAATTCACCGATGCAAAAATTTGCGCCCAAAGCGATTCCGAGCGGACAGCTTTCGGATTGGGGTCCGTATTACGTCGATTTTGTCAAGAAAGTCCAAGCCGGAACCTACACGACCAAGAACCTCGAGAACGTCGATTACTGGGGCCGCATGAGCGAGGGTGGCGCACAACTCGGGGCCGAGTACGGCGTGCCGATCAACCCAGAATTCATCGAGGCACTCAAAGCCAAAAAGGTCGGAACGCGCAGCGTTTACGACCTCGTGCTCGCCCGCATGAAGCAGATGAGCGCCAAAGGTGGCCCGAAGTTCGAGCCGTTCACCGGTCCAATTAAAGACCGCAACGGCGTGATTCGCGTGCCCGCCAAGAAATCCTTGACCCAAGGTGAACTCTTCTCAATGGAATGGGCCGCACCCGGCGTGACCGGACCTTGGGCGAACGAACCAAGCAAGTAAAACGATTCATCACGCGAAGTGTCACAGGCTCGAGCTTGTGGCACTTTTTTGACTGCAAACGGGAGGTCGCACTCGGTATGATCTGAGCACAGGTCTGGAATCTGGAAATGCAGGTCTGCTGAAACCCTCGAGAATTGGATCGCAAGAATTGGCAAGACATCGCCCACGGATTTCGATACTTTAGACCCATGAGCAAATCAACGATTGAAACCCGCTGGCAGGCCGTCCAAACCCGAGACTCGAGCATGGACAAGGTGTTTGTTTATGCCGTGCGTTCAACTGGGATTTATTGTCAACCGTCTTGTCCATCGCGCCAACCGAACCGCAAAAACGTCGAATTCTTCGACACGCCAGAACAGGCAGAACTCGCCGGGTTTCGCCGCTGCAAACGCTGCTGGTCTCGGGCCGAAAAAGATGCGACTACGAACATTGTGCAAAAAGTGATTCGTCTGCTCGAGAACGAAGATGCTGAACCATCGCTCGAAGTGCTGGGTGCGGCGGTCAACCTCAGTCCGTGGTATTTGCAGCGTGTCTTTAAAACGGCGGTCGGGGTCAGTCCAAAACAATACGCGAAAACGCATCGCGCCAAAAAATTGCGCAACGAATTGAAAGCCAACGAGACGGTAACTCGAGCCATGTACGAGGCTGGTTTTGGCTCGAGCAGTCGCATGTACGAATCGCAAAACGCGCAGCTCGGTATGAATCCCAAACAGTACCGGGCCGGCGGCAAAGGTGAACGCATCGCTTACGTGCGACTCGATACGCCTGTGGGACGGATGCTGCTTGCAGCGACCGCTCGAGGTTTGGTTGCGGTTCGGTTTGGCGACGATGCGCAAAGCCTCGCCGAATTGAAAAACGAATTTCCAAACGCAATGCTCGAGCCCGATCCTGATTTGCTCGCACCACAAACGCACGCGATCCTCGAGCATATTCTGGGACACACGCACGACCTGAATTTACCAACCGATGTGCAAGCCACCGTCTTTCAAACCCGAGTCTGGAACGCACTCAAAAGCATTCCCTACGGTGAAACGCGATCCTACGCTGAGGTCGCGCAAGCCATCGGTCAACCGACAGCGGTGCGTGCCGTGGCTCGAGCCTGTGCCACAAATCCGATTGCGCTCGTCGTGCCGTGCCATCGCGTGATCGCTGCGAATGGCGACTTGAGCGGCTACCGTTGGGGTGTGGATCGCAAACGCACATTGCTCGAGCTTGAGGCGAGCGCAGCAGATTGAAATGGCTCGAGTTTGACCGCAAGAATTGGGATTCATTTGTCTGTCACGCTGTGTAAACTTTCGTGTGCATCAAGTCATCGAACCCAAAATCATGTATTTCGGAACGCCTGTTGTGCTGATCAGCACGCTCAACGAGGACGGCACAGCCAACCTCGCACCGATGTCCTCGGCGTGGTGGCTGAACCAGTCCTGCATGCTCGGATTGTCCACTCGAGGCAAGACAATGGAAAATTTGCGGCGCGAGGGCGAATGCGTGCTCAACCTGCCATCAGCAGATCTGGTCGGTACGGTGGACAAGTTGGCCCTGACGACCGGTACGTTTCCAGTGCCGGAATACAAGGCGGCCATCGGAACCCGGTATGTCAAAGACAAGTTTCTCGAGGCTGGCCTGACCCCGGTCAAATCAGAATTGGTGCGTCCGCCACGAGTCCTGGAATGCCCGGTACAACTCGAGGCTCGGGTCGTCAACATCCATGCGTTTCAGAGTGATGATTCACACTTGGCAGGCATTGAGGTTCGGATTGTCCGGGCCTATTTCGATGACAGCATTTTGAACAGCGAGAAACGGCATCACGTGGACACCGACAAATGGAATCCGCTGATCATGAGCTTCTGCGAATATTACGGCCTCGGCGAGAACGTTCATGGCTCGAGGTTGGCGAAAGCTTTTTAGGTTGCGTTCATCGCCTCGAGTTGCAAGTACAACGCACTGTGATCGTTCATCTCGCCGCCCGCGTTCGCATGATCAACAAACAACTCTCGAACCCGACTGGTCAGTGGCAACTCGAGCCCGAGCCGTGATGCAACCTCGAGCACCGCATTCAAGTCTTTGATCTGATTTTTGACCGTGCCACCTGGCGCAAAATTTCGGTCGATGATCCGTTGCCCATGAAGCTCGAGGATGCGTGATTGACAGAATCCACCCATGATCGCCTCGCGCACTCGGGTTGGGTTTGCACCACCTCGAGCCGCTAACAGCAAGCCTTCAGAGACCGCGCCAATGCTGATCGCAACGATGACTTGATTGACCAGCTTGCACAGTTGCCCGCGTCCATGTGGTCCAACATGCGTGACCGAACCCATCGCCGAAAAAATGGCTCGAGCCGATTCAATCTCTTCCTCGAGCCCTCCGGCCATGATTGCCAGCTTCGAGTTTTGCGCCCCAACCGTGCCGCCCGAGACCGGCGCGTCGATGTAACGCACACCTCGGGCCGTGACGAGTTTCGCGTGATCTTCGGCAATGGCGGGCGCAATCGAACTCATGTCGATCAGGGTTGATCCCGGCTCGAGCGATTCAAGTAATCCACCCGCCAGAACCTCTGTGACGGTTGCGCCACTCTCGAGCATCGTGATGACTGCGTTCGCACCTCGAGCCGCCTCAGCGGGGCTTGTGACGAGCGTTGCACCCATCTCGAGCAGCGGATCGCACTTGCTAGCGGTTCGGTTCCAAACTTGCAATTGAAAGCCGGCGCGAATCAGGTTCGCCGCCATCGGAGCACCCATCAAGCCAATGCCAATAAATCCAATCTTGGCTGGAGGTTCGAGCCTCACCGAATGCCCCGTGTGTTCAGTTGAATCACGTACAAACTCGAGGATGCCGCAATGTACAAGCGGTCTTTGTCCGGCCCGCCAAACGTCAGGTTCCCAATCGTTTCGGGCACGAAAATCTTGCCGAGTTGTGTGCCATCTGGCTTGAAGACTTGCACGCTGTCCTGCGAACTTGTGTAAATCCAACCCTGAACATCCAAACGAAATCCATCCGGCAGACCAGGCTCGATCACCGTGAACACCCGACCGTTTTCGCAGCGTTGATTCTCGAGCACATCGTAGGCACGAATGTGATGGTTCGCGTTCGCATCGTGCGATCTTCCCGTATCGGTCACGTAAAGCGTTTTCTCGTCTGGCGAGAACGCAAGCCCATTCGGTTTGGGCATGTCCGTCACGACCGCAGCAATCTCGAGCGTGACCGGATCGAAACGGTAGACGTAACATCCATTCTGTTCCTGCGTGCCGCCGTAACCCTCGTGCGCTTGGATCAAACCGTAGTCAGGATCGGTGAACCAAATTGTACCGTCGGATTTGACGACAACATCGTTCGGAGAATTCAAACGTTTTCCCGCGTGATGGCCAATCAAATTCGTCCAAGTCCCATCACGCTCGAGTCGTACCACGGCGCGTTCACCGTGTGAGCAGGCCAGCAAACGACCCTCGAGATCGAGCGTGTGTCCATTCTGAAAATGCGAGGGTTTCAAGAATTCAGACAAGCCAAGTGTGTGCGAAAACTTTAGCAGGCGATTGCCGGGAATATCACTCCAGACGACCGCATCCTCAGACTCGAGATACGCAGGTCCCTCGCTCCAGGTTGCGCCCGTCGCCAATTTCTCAAGCTTGGAATCGGGTCGTAAAATCGTTTTGAAACGTTCGTCAGAAATCTCGAAATCCATGCTGACCTCCAAAGTGGTTTCTGAAGTTTATCGGAAAACAAAAAAGGGAGCGCAAGCATCTGCGCCCCCTGAAAAATCAGGCTCGAGTCTTACTTGCCCCAGACCTTCTTGTACTGATCGCGGTAGCCGTTCTCTGGATCGAACAGGTTCTTCTTGCCACCGTCAAAATTGACGTTGGTCGGTACGACGATGTGCACCGGAATCTTGTAACCGCTCTCTTTGTCCCCAGCGAGCGCACGGTTGATTTCGTCCACCAATTGCCAGCCTTGCAGGTTGATCGGTTCTGGAATTGTGGCGTACTGGTACTGCTTGGTGCGCACACGCTGGTAGGCGCTCTCAGAGCCGTCACCGGCGGAGATGTTGAACAGTTGTCCACTCGGACGGATGTTGGCGCTGGTCAAGGCTGGCACCATGCCGTCGAAGTACAGGTCGTTGATGCCGAGGCTGTACGTCCACTTCTTGCCGTACTTCTGCAAGAGGTTCGCGGTCACGGTTGGCATGTCTTTGGTCACGGTCGCAAGGCTTTGCACGCGGGTCTCGAGCAGCGTGCAGGTCTTGCATTGCTTGATGATGTTCGCCATCGCATCGGATTTTGCGACGGCAATCGCGTAGGCGCTGTCGGTGAAAATCACGACTCCGGCGCGACCGTTGGAGTTGGCAATCGCCAAGTACGCGGCGGCTTCAGAGGTGTCTTGCGCTGGCGTGGTGACGTTCGTGAACATCGTTGGGTTCGATTGAGGTCCGGGCGTTCCGGCGGCGTGCCAACCGACCACGGTGATACCGGCTTTGTTGGCCTGTTCGACCAGATCGGCCTGTTCGGTTGCGTCGAAACCACCCAGCACAATCGCGCTTGGTTTTTGTACAATCGCCTGTCCGAGCGCATCGCCGTGACCCTGCACGGTCCCTTTACCGTCGATCAATTTGAAGTCCCACCCGATGGCTTTGGCGGCCTCGCCGACACCTTCGCCGACTCCTTGGGCGCCACCGTTGCGTTGATCGCTCGAGACGTAAATCACTGATTTTCCGGCGGCGGCTTTTGGTCCGCTGGTTGGACCGGTCCACTTGTTGGCTTTGACGGCGGCCTCTTTGACGAAGGCTTTCGCTTTTGCCACGATGTCATCTTGGGCATCGGCGCTGCGAATGGCGGTGACGGCCAGCGCGGATGCGACGAGGGCGATGCTGAGCGCGATACGGTTCGGTTTCATGGTGATCCTCCTGAGATTGCTGCATTGCGTAAAGCGGTACTGCGACAAGGCTCGAGTCTTACGAGCGGCTGTCCGAAGAAGGGGGTTGAGCACTCGGGTCTGTTGGAGTGCCGTGCTGAGCGATTTCTCGAGCACGTTGCATTTGAACGCGCCGTCTGCCGGTGAGTCCTGCGAGACCGATGGCAACGAGCAGTGTCAGGCCGTTGAACATCGGTTCGACGTAAAATTCTGCGCCAAGTTGTTGCAATCCGGTGATGCCAATGGCGAGCACCGCAACCGCAATCAGTGTGCCCCAAACATTGACCCGACCAGGTTTGAGCGTGGTCGATCCAAGGAATGCTCCGACGAGTGCGGGCAGCAAGTAAGTATCACCGAGGCTCGTTTGACCAATGCGAAGTTGTGACGCGAGGATCACACCGGCAAACGCAACGATCATTCCAGAAAGCACGAACGCCAGCACAATGTACTTCCGGGTCGGAATGCCGTTCAATCTGGCCGCCTCCGGGTTGGCCCCAACGACATAAATGTAACGACCAATCGGCAGGTACTCGAGCATGATCCACAACGCGAGGCTGATCACCAGCGGGTACAGCGGCAGGATCGGAATGCCGAGGACGGTGGCTTTGGAAAGCTCGAAGAAACTTTGCGGCAATGTGCCGACAACCTGTTGTCCGTTCGTGTACCAAAGCGCAAGCGCGTTGATGACCGTCGCCGTGCCGAGCGTGGCGATAAACGCATCGATCCGTGCGAATTCGACCAGCACCGCATTAAAAACCCCAACCAGTGCGCCTCCGATCAGGACAATTGGAATCACAACCGGCCACGGAATCCCAAAACGCACTTGCAACGAGATCGCCATGATTTCCCAAAGCATGATCCCGAAACCAATCGAAAGATCGATCTTGCCCGCCGCCATCGGCATCATCACCGCGAGCGCCATCAGTGCGTTGATCGATTGACGTTTGAGCATGCTCTCGAGGTTCAGTTGCGTTGGGAAAGTGTTCGGCAGCAGAATCGAGAACAGCACGATCAACGCGAGCGTGATCACCACCAATCCGTAAACCGGAATCAGGCGTTGCAGTTTGTACCCGAGCGGTTTGCCGCGCAGTTCGTTCGGGTCTGGCTCGAGGGCATCGGATTTCAGGGATTGCATGTCAACCTCTCACTTGCACTTGGCTCGAGTTTTGATTGGGAGGAATTGCGGGTGCTTCTCCGGCGGCGGCATGGACGAGTTCGGCGACGTTCAGGCTCGAGCCTTCGAGTTCAGCGGCGACTCGACCACGGTTGAAGACGAGTGCGCGATGGCAGATGCCTGCGATCTCCTCGAGATCGGTGGAGACGAGCAGGACTGCCGCGCCAGCCTCAAGTGCTTTGACGAGAAAACCATAAATTTCGGCCTTCGATCCGACATCAACACCCAATGTGGGTTCCTCGAGAATCAAGAGTTTCGCACCGAATTCGAGCCAGCGGCCCATGACCACTTTTTGCTGATTGCCACCGGAAAGTGTCTCGAGCGTTTGTTCGGCATCCGGTGGTCGCACACTGAACCGTGAAATCCAGGATTTCGCTTCAGACTTCTCGAGTTTCGGTTGAATCGTTTGGTGCAACGCCTGCCCACGGTTGGCGGGATTCATAAAGAAATTTTCGCGCACCGAAAGCGTCATCGCTAAACTCTCTTCCCGCCGATTCGAGGAGACGAAACCAATTCCAGCTTTCATCGACTCGAGCGGTGAATGCGTCGAAACAGAATCTCCGAGAATGCTGATTTGTCCCGCAAGTTGAGGCTCGAGCCCAAACAGTGAACGTCCAATCTCGACTTGTCCAGCACCTTTGAGTCCAGTCAATCCCAGCACTTCACCGGGACGAATGCGAAAATCCATCGCCTCGAGCGTGGCGACGCGCAATCCTTTGACCTCGAGCAATGCCTGTGGCTGACTTGGATTCTTTGCCTTCGGATACGCTTCGGCAATTTTATGCCCGACAATTGTGGTCACGAGTTCGGATGGATTGGTCTCTCGGGTTTCGCACAAACTGACCAGGCGACCGTCGCGCATCACGGCGATGCGATCACAGATTTTGAAGACTTCATCCAAACGGTGCGAGACGTAAATGATGCCAACGCCACGCAATCGCAAACCGCGCAGCACCTCGAAGAGTCGTTCGACATCGGCGGCGGGCAGGCTCGAGGTCGGCTCGTCTAGCACCAGCAATTCGACCTCTTGGGCGAGTGCTCGAGCAATCGCAACCAGGGCGCGTTCGGTGCGTGACAGACTGAAAATTCTGGCACTCGGGCTGATGCCACCACCAACGGCCTCGAGCGCATTGACGGCTTTGGTGTTCGCGCTTCGCCAGTCGATCAGGCCACGCCGCTTCGGGAAGCCCACACCGAGCGAAAGGTTCTCGGCCACCGTCATCCATTCGATCAATCCGAGGTCCTGATGGATAAATGCGATTGGCGCTTTGCCGTTGAATGACTCAAGTTTTTGATTGCGATACAGGATTTCGCCACTCGAGCTTGGATGCACACCTGCCAGCATTTTGATCACCGTGCTTTTGCCTGCGCCATTCTGTCCGAGCAACGCGAGCACTTCGCCCGCACGAACCTCGAGCGTTAAATCATCGACCGCGAGCGTGCCACCGAACTGTTTGCTGACCCGTTCAAAACGCAATAGTGTCGGCGCACTCGAGGCGAGCGGCGTGTTCTGCGTTTCGGGTTGCGATGGTTGCATGGTTGGCTCCAGAAAATGGCTCGAGATTTCGGCTCGGGATTTCAGTATGGGCAGGCCGGTTTGAGCAGGCTGAATACGTTTTGGTTGCCTGAATGATAGCGTTATCATTTGAGAAAAGCAAGACTGGAATGATCTTCAAATCACATTACTCGAGCCGCAACGAAACCTTCATGGCGCGACGACGGTCACCGGCCAACTCGAAAGCGTTGACGGCATCCTGAAAGCCAAACTGTGCTGTTAACAACGGCTTGAGGTTAATTCGACCAGATGCGATTGCATCGACTGCCCAAGCGAACTCGCGGTGAAAACGAAAGGTGCCAACAAACTCGAGTTCCTTGGTAATGATCCGGTTGATCGGAGCCTGCGCCAATCCCGGCGGCATCAGACCGACTTGGACCACACGACCACCGGGCCGGGTCGCCAGAATGCAAGTCTCGAGCCCTCGCGCATTGCCGCTCGCTTCAATGCTGACATCGAAGACACCTCGGCCAGACTCGAGTTCTGCCAAACGATCCGTCTGAGTTGCGACATTCAAGACTTCTGTCGCACCGAGTTTCCTGGAAACCTCGAGCGGTTCATCGACCAGATCGGTGACGGTGATTTGACTCGCACCCGCCAGTTTCGCGGCGGCAACGATCAACGCGCCAATCGGCCCAGAACCCGTGACCAAAACTCGAGCACCAACCAACGCTCCGGCTCGAGTGACGGCGTGCAACGCGACCGACAATGGTTCGGCGCAGGCTGCGAGGTGAAACGGTACGTCAGATCCGACGATATGACACTGAAAATCGGCTACCTTGAAGAACTCCACAAACGCACCTTGCACGTGTGGGAAACGGGCAGCGCTGCCAAAGAAGCGCATGTTCGCACAGAGGTTCGAGCGTCCGGCCAAGCAATCCTCGCAACGTTGGCAGGGTCTTGAGGGATCAACTGCGACGTGATCGCCAGGTTTGACTCGAGTCACGTCTGTCCCAACTTCAACGACTTCGCCTGCGACCTCGTGCCCAAGCACCATCGGCTCGCGCAGGCGAAAATCTCCAACGCCACCGTGATGGTAGTAGTGCAAATCCGAACCGCAAATGCCTCCGGCCCCGAAGTGCACGCGCACCTCATACGGCTCGAGTGTGTCGGCAGCCAGCGTCTCGAGTTCTTCGATGCGCAGGTCATGTTCTTTGTGGATCACACAGGCAAGCATGGTTCTCCTCGAGATTTCGGTTCAGTATGGGAACGGTGTCGGCAACGGCTGGCCCGCGAAATGCGCATTGATGTTTTGCACGACCAACTCGCCCATCGCCGAGCGTGATTCA
This sequence comes from Deinococcales bacterium, assembly GCA_031418155.1. Lineage (GTDB taxonomy): Bacteria > Deinococcota > Deinococci > Deinococcales > JAAFIG01 > JANOWZ01. The sequence continues at coordinate 2,698 of JANOWZ010000416.1, read as the reverse complement.
ATGGTGCCGCTCGAGTGGTGTGGCATCAAGACAACGTTCTCGAATTTGAAAAGCGCATTTGGCACGTGCGGTTCGTTCTGAAAAACATCCAATCCCGCACCGCCCAATGTGCCCGCTTCGAGTGCTGCGACCAGATCATCTTCATCGACAATCGAACCTCGAGAGACGTTGATCAGAATTCCATCCGATCCGAGTGCGGCAAGGATTTTGGCATCGACCATCTTGCGAGAGACTGGTCCTCCGGCGGCGGTGACAATCAGGAAATCAGATTGCGTTGCGAGTTCATGCAGGCTCGAGACGAAAGAAAATGGCTGTTCGGGTTGCGCGGCAATGTCGGTGTAGGAGATTTGCATTTCAAAGGCACTCAAGCGTTTGGCGAGCGCCTTACCGACCCGTCCGAGTCCAACGATTCCGGCACGTCTCCCTGTGACACGGCGCGTCAATGGCATCTCACCTTTGGCGGGCCATTCGAGGTCACGCACGTAACGGTCGCCACGAATCAGTCTTCTCGAGGTGGCGAGCATCAAGGCCACCGCCATGTCTGCGACATCTGCGGTCAGCACATCCGGCGTGGTTGTCACGGGAATTCCTCGCGCCTTGGCGCTCATGAGATCAATGGCATCCACACCCACGCCATAACAGGCGATCAACTCGAGGTTCGGCAGTGCGTCGATCAATTCTGTACCAGCGCCAACCGATCCGTTCGTGGCGATTGCACGCACGCTCGGTGCGACCTGCGAGACAAAAGCCTGCCGGTCGCTCGCCTGCCACAATCGATGCACGGTGTAATCGGCCTCAAGCGCCTGCATCACACTCGGCATCATGGGGGCGATCATCAGGATTGGCGGTTTCATGGTTTCCCCTTTGCGGAGCGCTGTTTGATTCGAACCTGCCTGAGCGTACTGCCGCGTTCAACGATGCTGAAGCCCACATCGACTCGAGCCCGCTTGATCGGTTGATTGCGCAATCTTGCGAGCAGCATTTCGGCGGCCCGACGGCCCATCTCGAGGCGTGGCGTTGAAACGGAAGTCAAGCCCGGATTGACTTGTGCGGCGATGTCCTGATCGTTGAAGCCGACGATGGCGAAATCTTCTGGCACGCGAATACCGCGTCGTTGACATTCAAAAAGCGCTCCAGCGGCAAGGTCATCGTTGGTGAAAAAAGCGACCTGCATTTTCGGGTGTTGCTCGAGCAAATCTGCGAGCAGCATTCCGCCCGCATGAATCGAGGATGGCATGTCCCGGTCGATCACGACAGGTTGTGCGAGTCCGGCCCGTTTGAGGGATTGCGCAAATCCTTTCAGCCGTCGCCGTCCGCGCAGGTCACGCTCGAGCCTGTTGCCCACATATGCGATGCGTTTGTATTTGCGTTCGATCAGGAATTCCCCAACCGCCGCGCCAACTTTTTCGTGCGAGAAGCCCACGTTCATGTCAATCGGTGTTCGAGCCAAATCCATGATTTCAACCAGTGGTGTTCGTGCCTGCGCCAGCATCTGCATGGTGCGCGGACTGTGATCCACACCCGCCAGAATCATGCCATCCGGTTGCCAACCCAAAAAGGTGCTGACCACGCGCTCTTCGCCCTCGAGTTGGTAGTCGCTCGTGCCGAGCAGAATCTGGTAGCCCTCGTTCGGAAGCACGCTGTAAAGGCCCTCAAGAAAGGGCACGTAGACGGGATGGTTTAACGTTGGCACGATCACGCAGATCGCTTTTGCGGTGCCGGAGGCGAGCCCGCCCGCAACACGATTCGGGATGTACCCAAGACTTTCAACGACCTCGAGAATCTTGTTGCGCAATGTCTCTGAAACCAACTCTGGACGGTTCAATGCCCTCGAGACGGTCATGGTTCCAACCCCGGCGAGCCTGGCGACATCGGTGATGGTGACGCGGCGGTTCTGGAATGTAGATTGATCCGTGCTGGTTTTGGTCATGGATAATCCTGAAGGGTGGGCCGCTTGACGGGACCCGATTGCCTGTTCAATGATAGCGCTATCATAAACTCGAGTTTGAAAAAATTGCAAGTGTTCGGAAAGGCCACGAGATGACTTCAAATTTGTTCAACCTCAATCGGCAACGTATTTTGATCACCGGCTCTAACGGCGGTATCGGCCTCGAGATTGCACGTGGGCTCGCACAGCACGGTGCGAGCGTGATTTTGAACGGGCGCAATCCAGAGAAGCTCGAGGCGGCAGCCGAACGATTGCGTGACGATGGGCTCGAGGTGGAGACCTCACGTTTTGATGTCACGAATGAATCGGAAGTGGACGCAGCGATTGCCGAACTCGAGGCGAAAGGCCCAATCGCTGGCTTGGTCAACAATGCCGGAATTCAACGACGGGTGCGGCTCGAATCGGTCACGCTCGAGGTTTGGAACGAGGTGCTCTTGACCAACCTGACCAGCGCCATGCTCGTCTCGAGGGCGGTGGCGAAGGGCATGATCGCTCGAGAACACGGCAAGATTGTCAACATCTGTTCGTTGATGAGCGACCTTGGGCGCACCACCACCGGCCCGTACACGGCGGCGAAAGGCGGCCTGAAAATGTTGACCCGAGCGATGTGCGCGGATTGGGCCAAACACAACCTGCAAGTCAATGCCATCGGGCCAGGATATTTTGCAACCGAGATGACTGCGCCATTGGTGAATGACGAAACGTTCAATTCATGGGTCTGCTCGAGAACGCCCGCCGGTCGTTGGGGCA
>JANOWZ010000415.1:0-5168 GCA_031418155.1 Deinococcales bacterium | reverse complement strand
AGCCAACCATGGACCGGTTACGAATACGACACCCTTTCAGATGACCTCGCCAGCGTGATCGAGCAGACCGTTGCCCGAGATGCAACCATCATTGGCTTCTCGATGGGTGGCGGCGAGGTGGCCCGTTACATGTCGCGGCATTTTGCCAAAGATGTGGTTCAGGCTGTGCTGGTTTCTTCTGTCGTGCCATTCATGCTCAAAACGGCGGACAATCCGACCGGCGTTGATCAGGACGTTTTCGATGGCATGGCAAAAGCGATGAAACAGGACCGCGCAAAATTCTTCACGGGATTTTTCAAGGATTTCTACAGCGGTGATTCATCCTCGAATCCGGTCAGTCAAGAGCTGCTCGAATGGTCACGCAGCGTCGCCATGCAGGCGGGATTGAAGGCCACCCTCGAGTGCGCCAACGCTTTTGCCACCACCGATTTTCGGCCCGACCTGCCCTCGTTCAAAGTGCCGACCCTGATCATTCACGGTACGGCAGACAAAACGGTCCCAATCGATGCTTCGAGCCGCGTGGCAGCCAAGATGATTGCCAATTCGCACCTGATCGAATACGACGGCGCACCGCACGGTTTGACCGCCACGCACGGAACCCAATTGAGCAAAGACCTGATCGAATTTCTCAAACGGCATTCTCTGGTCGAGACCCTTAAGCGTTAAGATCGGGAGGACCATCAGGTTCGAGAATGGGGTGTGGGATCGATGCAAAAATTTCAAAAACCTTCAGAGGCCACACTTCGCTCGAGGCTAACCCCCGAGCAATACCGCGTCACCCAAGACGCTGGGACCGAACGTCCGTTCGAGAACGATTTCTGGGACAACGAACAGCCCGGAATTTACGTCGATGTCGTTTCGGGCGAGCCGCTGTTCAGTTCTCTGGATCAATTCGATTCGGGTTGCGGTTGGCCCAGCTTCGACAAACCACTCGAGCCTGAGCGTATTGATCTTCACACCGACCGTTCGCTGGGCATGGACCGAACCGAGGTGCGATCCACGCTGGCCGACTCGCACCTCGGGCATGTTTTTAACGACGGTCCAGCGCCGACCGGCTTGCGTTACTGCATGAACTCAGCGGCGATGCGCTTTGTCCCCCTTGAGGACTTGGAGCAAGAAGGATACGGTCAGTACGTCAAGTTGTTTGATGGTCTCGAGGAATTGGATTGACCTCGAGTCAATGATGATGCCATTTGGAATCTTCCGCGCTCATTCAAGTTCGATGGGCTTGAGTGAATGCACTGCTGGCCCCGCAAGAACAGTCCCGTCCGGCGCAAACCTCGAGCCGTGGCACGCACAATCCCAAGTGTGGTCGGCATCGTTCCAATCGACAAAACAACCCGCGTGGGTGCAAACCGGCGAGACTGTAATCAGGCTCGAGTCGGTGTTGCGATAGGCGGCCACACGGCCCAGATCGGGAATCTCGCTGATCGCACCGTGACCGGGTTTGATCGATTCGGCGTTGACCGATTCTGACCGATTCGCTCCGGGCAAACGATCCGTGACGAGTTGCTTGGCGAAACCGATTCTTTGCGAAACCAGTTCTTTGATGTCTCGAGCCGCCAATCTTCCCGGCGCGTACAGATCGGCGTATTCGTTGGTTTTGTCCATCGCCCAATCTGCGGCCATCATTCCGGCCAGGGTGCCGAAGGTCATGCCGACACCATCAAAACCGGTGGCGATAAAACGTCCGGGCGCTGGTGTGAGGTCGGGACCAATGTACGGAAGTCCGTCGAGTGAGGCCCAGACCTCACCAGACCAACGGTGTGTGACCTCGAACTTGACCTCTTGCAGCCAAGAGCGCAATTCTGACTCGAGGGCCTCAAAACGCTCTGAGGAGGCTTCTTCGGAACCGGTGTGATGGTCTTCGCCGCCAAAGATCACCAGGTCGTGACCCTCACGCGGCTCGAGCCGGTAGTAATGGTACGGATCGTTGGTGTCATCGATCAGGGCATCTGGAGCGGCACCGCTCGGAACTTTTGCGGCAATCACATAAGACTGCCAGGGCACGAGTTTATCAAGCACCAAATAGTGCGTCCAAATAGGAACGTGGGTGGCAACGATCACCCGTTTTGCCCGCACGATCCCAAGCACTCGAGCGTCCGAGCCGGGACCAGCGGGATCGGCGACCGTTAATTCATGCACTTTTCCGCCAGTCATCGAAACGACCGCCGAATGCTCAAAAATGGTTGCGCCGTGTCGCACGGCCGCAGCCGCCAAACCTTTCAAATAACGACCGACATCGAAACGTGCCTGATCGGGAATTCGCAACGAGCGTTGCGCATGAATCGGACTGTGCGAAAGCCCATGGGCCACACCGAGCAACTCGAGGGCGGCAACCTCGTCGTTCACGGTTTGGCGACCCTCTTCGTTTCGAGCAATCAGCCAACCATCAATCCGTTCGAAGTGCGCATCGATTTTCTCGAGCATACACATGCCCTCGATGTGACGAATGGCCTCAACACCGCTCGCCCAAACACGCCGGGCATCCACTTCACCGAAGCGTTCGATCAACTCACTGGCCGAAACGTCGGGACGCGCAGTCAGGTGTGCGGTCGTGTGTGATGTCTCGCCAGCGCCAACCGTTTGACGCTCGAGCACGATCACTTTCAAACCTTCCTTGGCGAGTTGATACGCGGCGGTCAAGCCGGTGATGCCCGCACCAATGATTGCCACGTCTGCCTCGAGATCGGCATTCAACGCGGGGTGGTTTCCAATTTTTGTCCCGAGCCAAATTGAGGGCACACGTGTTGAGTTCATTTGACCAGCGTAGTCGGCACGAAATTTTAAGGTGTGCGGTTCTCAACATCGAACACGGTCACGCACAGCGCGGACTCAGCGGGCAAACAGGTTTGGGAATTAGTGTCCAGCACGAAGGTCAATCCCTCGCTATTCTCTTCAAGCCGTTCACCATCCCAAGGAGTCCATCATGGCCCAGAACAATAAGCTCAAAAACCAGTTCGTGAGCAAGCAACTCGCCACACCAACAGATCTGAAAGCCGAGGGTGCGGCGAAAATCGTCGCAACGCTCAATCCATTGATCGCCGATTCTCTGGCGCTCTACATCAAAACCAAGAACTTTCACTGGCACCTTTCCGGCATGCACTTCCGCGACCTGCACTTGATGTTTGACGAGCAGGCCGATCAACTCATTGCCTCAGTCGATCCACTGGCCGAACGTGTGCGCAAACTCGGCGGCATGACCCTGCGATCCATCGGCCACATTGGTCAGACGCAAACGCTCAAAGACGACAACGATGATTTCGTGCCCCCGCTCGAGATGCTTAAACGCCTCCTGAAAGACAACCAACAGATGGCCGCCAGTCAACGGGCCGCGCACGAAGTTTGCGACGATCACAGGGATTACGCCACATCCAGCCTGTTGGAAATCTCCATTGACGAAACCGAACGCCGCATCTGGTTTTTATTCGAGTCCCTCCAAAGTGTTGATCACAGCAAGTAACCGACGTTCCGGTCTTGGCTCGAGCCTGACTCCGCACAAGTTCGAGCTCAAATTTGCGATCAGGATACTTCAAGAGAAATTCCGAAACTTAAAATTTCCGCTACCAACACGATTTTTCACTCAGCAGGCCGTCAGTCAGTGTTCAGCCGACGAACAGGCGCAAACCGTATTTTGCAACAGAGCGTGACGTTTTGACGACTCCAAAGGCGGCCGCATTCAATGACTTCAATGGCATCAACTTCCCGTCACCTTCGACCAAAAAACTTCGTGCTCAGTTCACCGACAGAATTCCCGTCAAATCCGAACGAACCTCGAGTCCTCAGTGTTGGCACGGCGGTTCCATCGACAGTCATCGCTCAGGAACAGGCCCGGTCTTTGACACGTACACTGTTCGCTTCGGGTTTCAAAGACATCGAGCGTTTGATTTCGGTTTTTGATAACGGTCAAGTCATGACGCGCCACCTGGCCGCGCCCATCGAATGGTTTGAGACCGAACACTCGTGGGCCGAGAAAAACGCGCTCTACATCGAGAAGGCACTCGAGCTTGGCGAGGCCGCCGCCCGTTGCGCCCTGCGTCGCGCCAAGCTCCAACCCGAAGACATCGACGCGATCATTTTCGTCTCGAGCACTGGACTGGCAACACCAAGTTTGGACTCGCACCTGATCAAACGCTTAAACCTCTCGAGAAACGTGGTTCGCTTGCCCGTCTGGGGACTCGGTTGCGCCGGTGGTGCGGCGGGACTCTCGAGGGCAGCAGACCATGCCCGCTCGAACCCTGGGTCTACGGTGCTGCTGGTGGCGGCAGAACTGTGCAGCTTGACCTTCCAACGTGGCGACCTGTCGAAATCCAATTTGATTGCGGCCAGCCTGTTCGCCGATGGTGCAGCAGCCGTAATCGTCGGCCCTGGCACTGGTCCAGCCTTGGTGGGTTCGTACAGTACACTTCTTGATGACACCGAGGACATCATGGGTTGGGACCTCAACGATTCAGGCATGAAAGTTCGATTTTCAAAAGATGTTCCGGCACTGGTCGGCGAGGTCATGCGTTCCAACATGACCGAGGCTGCCGAAGCGAACGAATTGCGTTTTGATAACATCAAGCACTTCGTGACCCACCCCGGAGGATTAAAAGTTCTGAAAGCCTATGCCGAAACACTCGGCCTGGCAGAAGGCGCACTCGAAGATTCCTACGCGGTGCTCGCATCGTTCGGCAACATGTCGAGTGTCTCGGTGCTGTTTGTGCTCGAGCGGTTCATGCGCCGTTGGGCAAAACTTCCTGCGGGCGAGATCGGTGCCGTCTCAGCGATGGGACCAGGATTCTCGGTCGAGCACGCTTTTTTTCGCACATGAACCTTTTGTTCTTTGGATTTGTGACCGCGATCATCGTGCAGCGATTGCTCGAGCTACGGATTGCACGACGCAACGAGAAATGGGCGCTGGCGCATGGCGCGAAAGAATTTTCACCCGAGCATTACCCGTGGCTCGTTGCGTTACACATCGGTTGGATTATCGGCATTGCCCTTGAAGGCTTTTTGCGAGGTCCACAGCTTGGAACACTTTGGCCGCTTTGGTTGGGCATTTTCTTACTGGCACAAGTTGGTCGGTATTGGGCGATCTCGAGCCTGGGCGGATACTGGAACACCCGCATCCTGATCTTGCCCGGAGGCAGCCGTGTGCAGTACGGCCCTTACAAGTATTTCAAGCA
>JANOWZ010000414.1:0-13876 GCA_031418155.1 Deinococcales bacterium | reverse complement strand
TCAAAACACACACGCTTGAACGGGTGGAAACAGTACGTTCGACCACACCGGATCGGGTACGGCAGGAGTTGTGGGGTTTGGCAATCACGTACAACGTTGTTCGTCAAGAAATGGCTCGAATTGCGGGTGTTTTGGGAGTGCTTACGCTACGGTTGTCTTACCGGTGGTGTTTGTTGTTGTTTAGGAATTTGTGGTCAAGCGCCTGGGTGGTGGCGTCGGAGTTGATTCCGAAGCATTTGGAACAGTTGGTGGTGGATGTTGAGAATTTGTTGTTACCGGAACGAAGATGTGAACGACGGAATCCTCGAGCGGTGAAGGTGAAAGTGTCTGGGTACGCGAAGAAACGCCGTGCTGGTGCAGCTTGATCCTTAAACTCCTGGTATTGGCCCTACAGCAGCACCTGACCGGCTTGGCCGCAAGCTTGCCAAACCGAAATTGCGAACATCTTCAATTACGCCATCGTGCCAGACACCAGAGATGAATGGCAGGACACTCGGGCCGTCAGAGCCATTTGAAGATTTTGCGAGGGCTGCATTCACCTGAAGTGCTCGAGCCGCTGACCAGTGCGTGGTTGCAGTTGCGCCTGCGTTGGTTGCTTGGACTTCCGGTGACGAACAATGCGAGTGAGACGTTGTTTAACGCGGTGTGGGCTCGAACTCGGAAGCGGGTGGTGAAGGTGACTGAACGGGCTGAAGCTTGGTTGGCTGAGGCGTTATGGCGGTGGAATCATCATCTGGTGCGTGGGTTGTCGCCGTGGAAGCGGTTGACGGGGCGTTCGTCTGGGAATTGGTTGCAGGCGTTGGTGGTTCCGTTGGGACGGGTTGCAGGGTCAACACACTTTTAGCCCTATCTCCTCATTTGAGAGGGTGCTTGACAAAAAACAGAAGTCGGACATGAATATCAGTGTTCAACGTCATCAACGATTCAATTCCTCAAGCGGACCCATACCGACCCACATCCAGAAAGGCGTGGTCCTTCTGAAATCAATCATCAAACCATTGACCCTCATGCTGCTCAGTTTGATCGCCGTGCAGGGGCTTGCAACTCAACAGCTCGAGGCTCAAGAGCAACCAACTCCAGAGCAACCGGCGCAGACTGAACCAGCACAACGTACACCCGAAGAGATCGCTGCGGTGATTGACACGTACATGAATGAAGCCGTGAAAGATGATCAATTCAGTGGCTCGATCCTGGTTGCTCGAGACGGTCTGTCGATCATCAGCAAAGGCTATGGCAAAGCCAACATCGAACTGAACGTCCCGAACACACCACAAACTGTTTTTCGCATCGGCTCGATCACCAAGCAATTCACGGGCATGGCGATCATGATCTTGCAGGAACGCGGCAAGCTGAAAGTTGGCGATAGCATTTGCAAATACTTGACCGATTGCCCGGAAGCCTGGAAGCCGATCACCTTGCGCAACCTTTTGACGCATACATCCGGGATCTGGAATTACACCAACGCGAACGATTTTTTGCAGACAACCACACAACCCTTGACCAAGACTCAAGTAATCAACCAATTCAGAAAAAAGCCGCTCGAGTTCGTGCCTGGTGAAAAATGGAACTACAGCAATTCTGGATATTTTCTGCTTGGCGTGGTGACTGAACGTGCCTCGCGTCAGTCCTACGAAACGTTCTTGTATGAAAACATATTCAAACCACTTGGCATGAACAGTACCCATTCGGATACTGGATATCGGGTCGTGAAAAACCTGGCAACTGGGTACGCCAAGATGCCCAACGGTGTTGTTATACCCAATCCATACACCAGCCTGAATGTTTTTTCTGATGGCGCGTTGGTTTCTACGACGGAAGACCTGTTCCTCTGGGACCAAGCATTGTATACCGAACAACTCGTGTCCAAAAAATCGTTAACAGAAATTTTCACGCCATTTAGATCCAGAAACAACGAGGACTTTGGCTATGGTTACGGTTGGGGAATCGGTTCAATGTTCGGGAATGCAACCCATTCTCACTATGGTGGTATTTTTGGATTCACTACAATGATCACTCGTTTTCCGGCCTACCGTTCCACCGTGATCGTCCTGACGAACTCTTCTGACGCGCCCAAACTCAGGTTGGTCGAATTGTATCTCTCGGCCTTTGCTGGACCGTAATCCAATCCCAACCTCGAGCGTCACTTCTTCGTCAACCAAATCCCAGCACCCAGCAACGCCACACTGCCCGCCAGTGCCAACAGATCGTAATAATTCTTCGCCTCGAGTCCCTGCACTTTTTCGAAGAACTTGACGATCAACAACATCACGATCACCGTGGCGAGTTTGCCCTTCAAATCGTCCAAGCTGTCAATCACCAAGGCCCGACGAAACGGATGGTTTTCGGGCACGTCCAAATCGCCGATGAACAACTCGAACAACCCGAGCGAAAACAGGAACAAGACGGCGCACAGCAATCCGGTGTCCATCGCTTGAATCACCGACAGCAATCCGGTCGTCGTGTCTCGAGCTATGATCCCGTTGTAGACCTCGAGCACGGTCAGCCATGCAAAGTACCCGCAGCCGACCAGCAGGGCCAGGACCGGCACGAGAATGATCCACCTCGAGAGCAGGAAAAGTTGGTTCAGGGCTCGCATCATGCAGAGGTTTTATCACAGGATATGTTTTCAGGCTCGGGGCAATGTCACCGTGAAGACCGCGCCACCATGGGCGTGATTGCTGGCCTGAATCGTTCCGCCGTGTCCTTCAATGATCGCTCGGGCAATGGCCAATCCGAGCCCGGAACCTTTGCTGCCCGCCTGATCTCGGGTGCGGCTCGCATCGGCCTGGTAGAAGCGTTCAAAGATTCGCTCGAGGTCATCGGGTTTCAAGCCCGGTCCATGATCGCGCACTTGAATCGAGAGCGTGTTCACCTCGAGCATCACGGTCATTTCGATGCTGCCCGGTCTGGCGTAACGCAAGGCATTCTCGAGGAGGTTGTTGATGACCCGCGTGAATTGCGTTTCGTCAAGTTGTGCGGTTAAACCGATTGTGATCGGTGCGAGCGTGATGTTCATGCCAGCCTCTTGCGCTCGAGGTGCGAAACGCGAAATCAATCCCTGCAAGAAAGGCTCGAGGGTGACACGTTCAAGTTTCAAATTCAGGCCGCCACCTTCGGCGAGTGACAGCGTGCGCAAATCCCCAACGAGTTTGGAGAGCAGCATCACCTCGCCATGCAATCGCTCGAGGCCGGGCGCGTCCGGTCGGCTGATGCCATCCTGCATCGCTTCGATCTCAGAACGCATCACCGACAGCGGCGTGCGCAAATCGTGGGCGATGTCGGCGACCAAAGCGCGACGCCATGCCTCCTGCTGCTCGAGGTTGCGAGCGAGCGCGTTGAAGGCATCTGTGACCTCGCTGATTTCGTCTTGTCGTCCGCTGGATTTCAGGCGAATGCCGCGCTCACCCGCCGCGAAGCGTCTTGCGCCCTCCGACAGGGCTCGCAGTGGCTTCGTGATGCGTCGCGTGATCACGGTCGCGGCGATGCTCGCCAGCACAAAGGCGAACAACGCGGCCAGCAGTGATCTTGATGTGAGGCTCTGCCAGACGTTTCGTGCCCGGTCCAAACGGGGGCCTTGCAACTCGTCAAAGTGCGGGCCGCGCCAATCGAAACGCGGATCGAAGGGTTGGATGATCGTGCCGTCTGGGAAACGAAGAATTGGACCGGAAAGTTCCGGCAGGCCCGAGAACCCCGGTGTGTCGTTGCGTTCCTGCCGCGCCTCGGAGATCAGGCGGCCCAGTTCGCGTTGCGCTTTGAACGCCGCCCCGAGGGTGAACCAGGTGGTCAATCCAACCGCCGCGAGTGCCACGAAGACGAAGGCCATCGTCAAACGCCGTTGCAAACCCCAATGCCGTTTGCCTCGAGCATTTCGCCAGCCCGGATGCCAACCGTGATCGAGTCGCATCAGCCCCTCAACCGGTAGCCAACGCCACGCACCGTCTCGAGGAGTTCGCCACACGCGCCGAGTTTGCGGCGAATGTTTTTGATGTGCGCATCCACCGTGCGTTCGTCGGCGAAACGTTCGGCATCACCGGTTGCGGCCAGCAATTCGGATCGCACCCGGACCCGGCTCGGATCTCGAGCGAGCACGGCGAGGAGTTTGACTTCACTGGCGGTCAAATCCAAACGGTCGCCGTTGCATCGCACTTCAAAGGTCGAGATGTTCACTTCGAGCGCCCCGACACGATGTGTTTCCGGCGCGAGCACCTGGCCACTGGCGCGACGCAGCACGGCCTTGACTCGTGCCACGACTTCTCGAGGGCTGTACGGTTTGACCACGTAATCGTCCGCACCCAAACCCAGCCCAACCAGCTTGTCCACCTCGTCGTCTCGAGCGGTCAGCATGATGATTGGCACGGCGGACTCGGCCCGCACGCGCCGCGCCACCTCAAGGCCATCGACAACCGGCAGCATCAAATCGAGCAAGATCAAATCCGGGTTTGCCGCCCGCCACAACTCGAGCGCCCGAGCGCCATCTTTGGCACGCTCGGTGTGATATCCCTCGCGGCGCAAGTATTCCTCAAGAATCTCAGCGAGACGGGCTTCGTCTTCGACAATCAAAATCGTGGCGGACATGGGTTGCATTTTAGTCCTGAGTGGTGAGTTCTGAGTCGTGAGTGGGCGAAACGGAATGCAAACGAGACTCGAGGGCCGAATCACCCTCGAGTCGAATTGAAATTCAGTCTTTCAGGGCGCGTTGAATCATCTCGAATTCCTCGCTCGAGATTTCACCACGGGCAAAGCGCATCCGGGCCAACTCGAGCGCATCATCTTGGCCCCAGCCGCGCCGCATGGATTTCATGCCCTGCCAACCTCGGCCTGCGCCAGTGTTCCAAGCGGCATGACGCATGCCGCCAAAGAAGAATCGGGCCATCACAAACAACAGCGCGAGAAATAAAAGTGTTCCGAACATGTCAAAACCTCCGTGATGAAACGAACCTCGAGCGAACATCTGTGGTGTGTCATCAAAACCCTGGCTCGAGAAATTGGGTTGATCCTGCCTCGAGAAAAACCCTTGAGGTGATTGTGGCACAGGCGAGTCAAACCGCGGTGCCTCGACGTTGGGCTGATCAAACGTTGGCGGTTGCGGGGCAACCGGTTGCAAAGGTTCCATGATTTACCCCTTAACGCTCGAGCTTTGAGCGAATGACCTCGAACTGCTCACTGGTGATCTCACCGGTGGCAAATCGCATCCGGGCCGTCTCGAGCGCATCGTCGCGCCGCCATGAAAAACCGGGCTCGTTGTGTTGTTCTGCTTCTCGGGTCTGGTTTTCTCGGGTGCGTGCCTCGAGTCCTTTGCGCAACTCTTCAAACTGTTCAGGCGTGATTTCGCTCTTGGCGAGGCGTGTGCGTGCAACCTCGAGCGCACCGTCACGGGCGGCAAAATTGTTCATCCAGGCAGTACCACGCATCGACCGTGACCAACCGCCCCAATTGCCCGGACCGCGCCCTCCCGCGAAACGAGCGCCACGCACGAAGAACATGATCGCGCCGATCAGCAAGGCCAGGAAGAAAAGGTTGCCGAGCAAATGCAAAAACATGAAACCGAATCCAAAACCGCCACCGTACATTCCGTGATGCCACATGGGTAATGCCTCCATTCGACGTTCGAGCCTGTTCAATTCAGGGTGACTCGAGCGGACAGGGAGAGGTTAAGGCGGAACGCATGAACGAATCCCGAGGCCAATGTGAAGCGCCAGTGAATCCTGACGGTTGAAGCGTGGACCTGGCTCACGGTTGCAAATGGTGCAAATCCAGTAAACTGCTATCCGTTCGCACAACCCACCCGGAGGTCACATGAAGAAGATCATCAACGATCCGAACCATTTTGTTGTCGAAATGCTCGAGGGTTTGTACAAAGCCCATCCCGAGCTCGCGCACACGGCGGGCGATCCTCACTGCTTGACCCGAGCCGATTCACCTGTCGCGGGCAAGGTCGCGCTCGCCACGGGTGGAGGTTCCGGGCATTTGCCAGTCTTCCTCGGCTACGTCGGCAAAGGCATGTTGGACGGCTGCGCGATTGGTGATGTCTTCCAAAGTCCCAGCAGTGACCAAATGCTCGAGGTCACACGCAAGATTCACGGCGGCAAGGGTGTCCTGTACATTTACGGCAATTACGGCGGTGATGTCATGAATTTTGACATGGCCACCGAGATGGCCAGCATGGAAAACATTGATGTGCGCACCGTCCTCGTCAAAGATGATGTCGCCAGCGCCGAGGCCGCCCGAGCCGACACCCGACGTGGCGTGGCAGGCATGATTTACGCCTTCAAGATCGCCGGGGCAAAAGCCGACTTGGGCGGATCACTCGAGGAGGTCGAGGCCGTGACGATCAAAGCGCTCGCCAATCTTCGCACGATGGGCGTGGCGCTCGGACCGTGCATCCTGCCAGCGGTCGGCAAACCGACCTTCACCGTGCCGGAAGGCGAGATGGAACTCGGCATGGGCATTCACGGCGAGCCAGGGGTGAAAAAAGGCAAGCTCGAGAGTGCGGACAGTATCGCGCAAACCATTCTCGAGACGATTCTTGTGGACATGCCGCTCGAGGCGGGCAACCGCGTTTCCGTGATGGTCAACGGTCTCGGCGCGACACCACCCGAAGAGTTGTACATCCTCTACCGCAAAGTTCACAACATGCTCGAATCACTCGGCGTAATAGTCCACAAAGCCTTCGTCGGCGAGTACGCGACCAGCCTCGAGATGGCGGGCGCGAGCATCACGGTTCTCAAACTCGATGCGGAACTCGAGCAGCTTCTGGACCACCCGGCACACACGCCGTTCTTTCGCGTATGAGCCAGGATTTACCGGGCCAGAATTTATCGGGCCAGAATTTATCGGGCCAGAATTTGACCGCACCAGATTTCGTTGCGGGCATCGAACGCGCCGCCAAAAAAGCCCTCGAGATCACCGACACCCTGAACGAACTCGACGGCGCGATGGGCGATGGCGATACCGGTGTCAGTGTCGGCAAGGGTGCGAACGGCGTGCTCGAGCACATCAAAGCGAATCCCCCCGGCGATGACCTGGGCAAATGGCTCGCCGGTGTCGGCATGGCCTACAACCGCGTCGCGCCGAGCACGATGGGCGCACTTGTCGCCACGGCCTTGATGCGGGCAGGCAAAGAAGCGATTGGACTCTCGAGCGTGGACGCGGGGACGCTCGCCAAAATGCTCGGTGCGGCGAACGTCGGCATTCAGGAGCGCGGCAAAGCGAAACCCGGTGACAAAACACTCGTCGATGCCCTGCATCCCGCCGCCGAAGCCTTTGCCAACGCCATCGCAACCGGCTCGGGTCTCACCGACGCTTGCACCGCCATGCTCGAGGCGGCACGGGCCGGACGTGACGCGGCCACACCGCTGCGCAGCATGATCGGACGCGCCAACTGGGTCGGCGGCACAGAAGGCAAACTCGATCCAGGCTGCGTACTGTTGGTCACGGTTCTCGAGGCACTGGTGGAATCCACTTGAAAATCGTTTTCGCCTTGATCTTCATCGCCGCCGGAATTGGGCACTTCCTCAATCCGGGCCTGTTTGGGCGAATCATGCCGCCACTCATTCCGTGGACGCTGATCCTGCCCATCGTTTACCTGACCGGCATCCTAGAGATTGTTTTTGGAGCCATGCTGCTCTTTCCACAAACCTCGAGCATCGCCGCCTGGGGATTGATGGCCTTGCTGATCGCCGTGTTTCCGGCGAACATCAACCTCGCGCTCAATCCAGGTTTGACACCAGGATTTCCGGGTTGGCTGCACTGGCTGCGGCTGCCGCTGCAACCCGTGCTAATCTGGTGGGCGTATCAGTACCGATAGGCCAGTACCGATAGGCCAGTACCGATGAGCAGTAGCGGTGAAGCTCGAGCTTTTAGCTGGTTGTACGCCCGGTTTTGTCGCATGGCTCAAAGTTTGACCAAGCCTCAGGGTTTGATCCCAGTCCAAAGTTCAGGTTTTTCAGGTCCGGTTTTATGTGGTCTAAAGCTCATTCCAATACAACATAGGAGTCTTTGCGAAGGATCTGGCGCAACCCTGTGCTAGCTCCGCAAAGGGCAACCGCACCCCCTCCTCCCCCGGTGAGGGGGTGCGCTCATTGATTGGGTCAGAAAACCAGGTGAAAGATAGAAGGTGAAAGAGGAAAGTAAAAACCTCGAGCATCACCTCTTTTTGCCGAGTTGGGATTGCAAATTTTGGTCGGGGATTCTGGCCTGAGAAATGGTTCAGTTTTGAGGCGCGTTGCGCTCACGGTAAAAGGAAATCAAATCGCTCGAAACGGCCTGAGCACCCAACTGCCGCAGCATCGTCGCCACCTGCCCGCGATGGTACGTGCCGTGATTGACGACGTGGCGCACGATCTGACCCAAAGTACTCGAGAACGGATCGCCCGCGAATGATTTGTACTCGATCAACCGGCCCGGATCGCCGAGGGATTTGACCACCACGGGCCAGCGCTGTAACACCGGCTCCCACACCTCGAGCAGCGCAGACAAATCCGCAAAATCCTGCGCCTTCGCCCGAGGCGGCGCTTCGCCCTCGAGCCGTCCCACCCACGCCCGATCTGCCGTGAAAACATGAACCAAGGTGTCACGCACGCTGGGGAAACTCGAGCCGAGGTCTTGCGTAAACTGTTCCGGCGTTAAGTCCCGAACCGCGCCGACAGTCAGGTTTGTGGCCCAATGGTGAAACTCGAGCAATTCTACAAGGTCGTGCATGACCCGATTTTACGCGCCGTCCAATCCACCTCGAGTGGCCTGAATGACACGCCAATCGGTCTCAAGCAGGCCGTAGAGGTTGTGATCCACGAACCGGTCGTACAACCATTCGGCATCGCGTTTGACACCTTCGAGTTTGAATCCAGCCTTGACCAGTACCGCATTGGAACGCAGGTTCCTGATCGCCGCCGCCGATCCGACCCGGTGCAAACCCAAACCATCAAAGCAATGCCCGAGCACCGCGTTCACCGCCCGACCCATCAGCCCGCGACCCTGAAATTCCGCGCCGAGCCAGTAACCCAGCGACGTTTGCCGGTGTGACCAGGCGATCTCGTGCAATCCGATCACGCCAGCAAGTTTTCCATGTTCGAAAATTCCGGCATCGAAACCCTGATTGCGGGCAAATTTCTCGAGCGAAGCCTGCCGAAATCCCAGCGTGTCCTCGAGTGAGCGTGAAGCATCCACCCAGGGCAGAAACTCGCGTAAGTGCGCCCGGTTGCAGTCGATCAGCGCGAACATCTGTGCCGCGTGCCGAGCCTCGAGCAATTTCAATTCCGCGCCATCACCAAGATCGTGTTTGAACATGCTCGGTAGCTTACGACACGGGCAGAAACGCACCGCCCAGCGTAGGCTCGAGGTCATGAATATTTCTGGCACAACAGCATTGATTACCGGCGGCAGCAAAGGCATCGGACTTTCCGTGGCAGAGGCCATCGTCGCCAAGGGCGGCAACGTCGTCATCACTGCCCGCAACGAAAGCGAAGTTCTCGATGCCGCCAAAGCCTTGAATGCACGAGGTCCGGGCAAGGCCGTCGGGGTTCGCGCCGATGCCCGCGAGTATGCACACCAGGAGGCCGCCGTCGCCGCCGCACTCGAGCATTTCGGACGGCTGGACGTGCTGGTGGTCAATGCCGGTGTCGGCGTGTTCAAATCGGTGCAAGATTTGACACTCGAAGATTGGCATTCGGTGATCGACACCAACCTGACTGGAGCCTTCTACAGCGTCAAATCTGCCGTACCCGCCCTCGAGAAATCCCGAGGCTATGTCATCACCATCTCGAGCCTTGCGGGAAAAAATCCGTTCGAGTTTGGCGCGGCCTACAACGCCAGCAAGTTCGGTCTGAACGGTTTTTCTGAGGCGATCATGCTCGATTTGCGCAAACTGGGCATCAAGGTTTCCTACGTCATGCCCGGAAGTGTCGCCACGTACTTTGGGGGCCACACACCAAGCGAGGCCGATGCCTGGAAGATTCAACCCGAAGACATCGCACAAATCGTCACCGACCTGCTCGAGATGCCCGCCCGGACGCTGCCCAGCAGGGTTGAGGTTCGGCCCGCTCAGCCCGCCAAACGCTGAGGCGACAAAGGATGCAGGCGATCATTGCGCAATCGCCTCGAGCGTGGATGGCCTTTGGGCAGACTCGAGAACGCTTCAGAAATTGCATCCGTGGTTGAGGTTTGTGGGCAGCAATCCCTGATAGGTTCTGTCATGCGAATTTTTCAAGCCGTAAGCATCGTTGGTGTCTTATTTTTCCTGACCGCACAGGCCGTCTCCACGAGTACCTTCGATCCGTTCGTGGGCCGATGGTCCGGGGCACTCGAGTACAAGGATTACCAGGGTGGCACGAATCGCGTCAAAGTGCCGGTCACGCTCGAGGTCAAAGCGAGTGATGCGAGCACGGCGAGTTGGTATTTCGATTACGACGATTTCGGCAAAACGATCATCAGCGACGAAACACACTCGTGGAAGTCCGGCAAGTACGTGGTCAAAACCAAAGGGAAGCTCGAGGTGCAAACGTACACCAGCAAGGATTTCGATATGCTCGTCAAATCTGGGATCGGTAAGGCGGTCTTGGTCGGCTCTGAAACCGAGATCGGCCGCAAGGTTGAAGTGCGGCGCACGATCACGCTCGAGAAGGCGAAATTGACGACCTTGAAAGAAACTCGAGTGCCCGGTGGAACATTCGAGTTTCGCAACCAGAGCACGTACTCGCGTCAACCCTGATTGGCTCGAGCCTCGTTCCGGTTGATTTCGTTGCCTATCACTGATCGCTCATCGCCCTCAAAACACCGTCAGGCTCGCCACAAGTTCTGAAAGTTTAACTTTCGAGTTGATGCTCGCGCCCTCCTGAATCTCAATGCCGATCCAGACTTTGCCCGCAGTCACGGCGGCCTTCAGCACCCCGTCCTTATCCTCGAGCTTGAATGCGGTTTTGCTGCCATCGCTGGCGAGCGTCAGGCTTTGTGGGCTGATTTTGGTCTGGTCGGCAGCGTTGCAAATGACCACGCCCGATTCTGACGAGCAGCCTGCGGTGCCGACCGGATCGCTGGTCCGGGCGTACAGGTTCGCCTTGACGTTCGCCAGAACGTTCGTTGCCGCCGCGTTCCCGACCAACGAAACCGTATTGAAACCCACCGGAGAATTCTGAAACATTGCGGCTTTGGCTGGGTAAATCACCTTGCCAAACGTCGGCAGGGAGGCCGGAACCGTCACCTCGAGCGAATCCAGGTTCGCTTGAAACGGTGAGCCAGAACAGGCACTCAGGAAGAGGACGGCGGTCAGCACGGTCATTCGGGTGGCTTTCATCTCTTTAAGATACGTGTCGATTCTGGGTTTGGATGTGATTTCGATGCAACCTGCCTCACCTTGGCCCCTCATGCCGATTTGAACAGCGTTTCGACCCGGATCAAGCTAGCCTTTGGTCGGATGTTTTGAGCAAGCTCGAGATTTCACTTTCTGTTCAAGGACGGTCATGCCCCAAGACATCGAAACCTTCGAGTTTGTGTTGATCGCGCTGCGTGAGGCCCGGTCGCTCGAGGATGTCACTCAACGCGCCGTGATCGAAACGGTGCGGGCATTGCAGGCTCCGCACGCCGAATTGCTGCTGGTTTCGCAGGACGAACAGCACCTCGAGTCGCACGCCGCGCTCGGGCTGTTCGAGATCGTCGCGGCCCGACCCGTGCCTCGCGGTCAGGGTTTGGTCTGGGCGGCGCTCGAGATGGGCGAGGTGCTGGTTAGCGAGGACGCCAGTTACGATCCGCGCACGGCTGGACTTTCCCGAGACAGTTTGGCCAGTGATGCGCCGGGGTTGGCGCTCTTGACTGCACCGATGCGTGACGCGAACGGCTACCCGCTCGGTGTTTTGAGCGTCGGACGCGAAACGGCCTTCAACGAGTTTGAAACCCGAATGATTCGCCTGATCGCCAGCATCGCGGCCAGCGCCATCGAACGCATCCGACTGACCGTTGCGCTCGCACAACGTGCCCGCAACGAAAACGAACTGCTCGAACTCTCGAGGTTGTTTGAAAGCGGCGAAGAGAACGTGCTGCAACGCGCCCTCGAGCACGTGCGCAAGCTCGGTCAAGCGGATGTCGCTGCAATTGGACGGCTCGAGGGGCGAACTTTTCAATTGACCACCAAGGCCGGTGAAATCAGTCCCACCATGCTCGAGGCGATGCGTCAGGGCGTGATGGCAAGCCGTCCAGTGCTGCGTCGGTTGGGAGATGGCGAAATGCTCGAGGTCACGGACATCGCCAGCAATCCTGCAATGTCTGATCTGGTGCGGGCCGGAGTCAGAAGCGTCCTGTTGAATTTCGTGCGAATTTCGGCGGCCCCGATCTGCTTGGCATTGTTTCGCCTCGCCCAAAGCAATGAATTTGGCAACGAATTTGGCGATGAATTCGGCTCAGGGACCGGTCAAACCCCAAAGGCGACCGGTTGGGACAACGATCAACGCCGCGCCATCGAAATCGGTGTTCATGCCCTGAGCGCCCTCTTGGGCAACCTCGAGCAAACCCAACACTTCGAGGCGGCGTATGAAGGCGCACTGCGTACCCTGGGTGTTGCCGTCGAAACCCGAGACCGAGAACCACAGGGCCACACCGACCGCCTGACCGACCTCGCACACCGAACCGGCGAAGCGTTGGGCTTGGGACGTGCCGATTTGCGCGACCTGCGCTGGGGCGCATACCTGCATGACCTGGGCAAACTCGAGATTGACGAACAACTTTTACGCAAACCCGAACCGCTCGAGCCCGAAGAATGGCTCGCCATGCGCTCACATGCCGACCTCGGGCATCGCTTGACCGCAAACCTGCCGTTTTTGCCGGATCGGGTGCGGGCCGTGGTGCGTTCGCACCATGAACGCTGGAACGGCAGCGGCTACCCGGACCGCTTGCGCGGCGAGGACATCCCGATCTTTGCCCGGATCGTTGCCACCTGCGACACCTTCGATGCCCTGACCACCGAAAAACCGTACCGTCACGCCATCACGCACAAGCAGGCGCTCGAGGAACTACACGCCGCCGTCAGCGCTGGGCAACTCGATGCGGATGTGGTCGCAGCGCTCGAGAAGGTCATTGGGACTTACTGAGAAGCAGTTTCGGTTTGGTGGAAAGTGAAAACAAGCTCAAGTCTCGAGCTTTTAGCCTGAGCTGTTTCTTTGCACTTTCAACTTTAACTGCTGTTCGCCCTAAACCATTCGGCTGATCTCGAGCCCGCCCAGAAACCGCTACACTACAAGGCATGAGCGAATCTGAACTTCCCAGCCTGAACCTCTCAAAAATCCTTCGTACCGGCGGTGATGTCAGCGGCAAAGGCGAACTCGCCCGCCTCGAGTTGGTCAAACCCGGCATCGACGGGGCCGAACCCGAACTGATCGATATTCCACTCGCCGGACCAGCCCTTTGGCGGGCCAGCATCTCCAACGTTGGACCGGACGAATTCTGGCTCTCGGGCCGAATCAAAGGCACAGCCCTGCTCGAGTGTGCCCGTTGCCTGGAACCCACACCGGTTCCGGTCGAAGCGAAACTCGAGGGATTGCTGCGTTACGATCCAAAAGTCAAACAAGCGCACGTCGAAATCGATGAGGAAGACCAGGACGTGCTCTTGTTCAGCAATCCAGCCATTGACCTCAGTCCGTTCCTGAGTGAAGCCTTCAACATCGAACTGCCGTTGACGGTCCTGCACAGCCCGGATTGCAAAGGATTGTGCCAGGAGTGCGGCACGAACCTGAACCAACTCGAGGCGGGCACCTGCGCGGCGAACAAAGCCGATTGTCCGCAACTCAAACCGTTGAAGTTCGAGCCAGACCATCCGCTCGCCGGGTTGGGCAACTTGCGTGACATGCTCGAGGATTGAAAGATCAAAATGTATCGAGGACTGCCATGAACTTAC
>JANOWZ010000413.1:0-1681 GCA_031418155.1 Deinococcales bacterium | reverse complement strand
ATTCGACGCTCGAGGTTGGTTTCGTTGCCAGCGGCAGCGAGCGGGTTTGTGCCGCTGCCTCGGGCCGGAATCAACCAGACCAACGAGACGATCACGGCGGCGACCAGCACCTCGAGCCAGGGCAGGTTTGGCAATTCGGCGTTGCGTTCAATGTTTTGCGCCTGCGTTTCGAGGCGTTTTGAAAAGCCGAACGGATCGACTGGTGCGTTTAGGGCCGTGGCGTAAGCATCGCCGTGCTGAGAGGACACGACCTCGAGCGTGCGCCACTCCTGCCATCGGAAAGGCAACCAGGCCGGATTCCAAACCAGTCCCAGCAGCGCAATCAACAGCCACCACGGGCTCGAGAGAACCCACATCAGGATCGCGGCGGGCGCGAGCAGGATCAGGGCTTGACGCGCCCGTAAACTCAGGCCGTGACGCGAGTGCCATTGACGGTGCAGGTTCAAGCTTGGGTGGTTCCAACCGGCAGGTTTGATCATCGTTGTGCCTCACTTCGAGTATGGTCAATGATCCAGGCGGCAACTGTGAGCAACAACGCCAGCGCAGGCCAGATGGGGAGGTGTTCGCCCAACAGTTGCGGAATCAAAGCGAACGGTTCGGGTGCGAACAGGCTTGCCACGATCAGGATTGGTGGCAACCACCACGCACGTGGCACGAGCCTCGAGCATCCGTGAACGCCCAAGCCCAGCAACAACGGCGAAAACGCACCGATCAGCCCAGGAAGCCAATCGGCGCGGGCCTCGAGCGTGAACGCCCACGCCTGAGGAGCCCAGGTCAGCATCGCGTACATGCCCAGGATCACCAGCGCATTGCGTGATCCGACCTCCCGCAGCACCGCGCCGCAGTACATCAGCGCAGCGCAACGGGCCAAGGTCGTGCCAATCGCGGCGAAAGGATCGTTCGGAATGCTTTGCGGTGCGCCCATGACCAGCAAGAACAATTGTAGCAAAATCGCACCAAAAACCACCTGCCCGGAATCATCCTCAAGAAAGGCAGATTGCCAGGAATCTTGTGCTCGAGCGTCACGGATCATGAACCCTCCGGTAATGCCACGTACACGGCAAGTTGCGTGCGGGCGATCACGGTTCCGCTCGGCAGCAATTCGATCAGTGCCTCGAGTCCCTGCGGCAAGCGCGTCTCGAGTTTCTGAATATTTCGGGTTGCGCCCGCCGTGAACGGTTCTTGCAAGCCGAAGCCAACGACGAACAAATCCTGTAACGGTTCGCGGATGCTGTGCTCGATCCTGCCCTCACGCACGCGCAACGGTACGGCTCGGGCTTTGGGTGGCAGCCAATACCGCACGTGCGACCAGGCCGGTTTTCTGACCACGGTCGCATCTGCCAAGTACATCCGAGGTCCGAACGTCTCGAGGATCGGACGTGCGCCAGCCTCGAGACGCAACTCACCAGATTTCAGGGTCGGCACGTCATAGACCGTGACCTCGAGTCCCCAGCCGCCAGAACCGATCAGGGCGCGTTTGATGTTCTGCGACTGAACGCTGGGGGTCCAAGCGAACGTGCCAACCGCACCGAACAGCGTGGCGATCACAGCACTCGAGAGGACCACCTTGGGTTGCCGCTGTCCGAAACGCCACGCGATCACGCAGGCCATGAATGCGCCGAGTGCCCAGAATCCGTAACGCGATCCGGGCCAAGTGATGCTCGGTATGGACGGCTCGAGC
>JANOWZ010000412.1:0-3565 GCA_031418155.1 Deinococcales bacterium | reverse complement strand
CCTGGCGTGTTCTCGAGCGCCTCGTCGCAATTGCCTTTGAGCGGCACAATCGCGCCGCGCCGATACGAACCATCTGCCGTGATCAGCAGTTTCGATTCGCAATCGTTGATCCGATCCGCGAGCGCCCCGGCAGAGAATCCTCCAAACACAACGCTGTGCGTCGCGCCAATTCGGGCGCAGGCGAGCATCGCAATCGCAGCCTCGGGAACCATCGGCAAGTAAATCGTGACGCGATCACCCTTGACGATGCCGAGTCCCTTCAACGCATTGGCGAACTGTGATACTTCGGCATGCAATTCCCGGTACGTGATCTTGCGAACGTCGCCCGGCTCACCCTCCCAGAGAATCGCAACCTTGTCCGCGTGCTTTTCCAACTGCCGATCCAAGCAGTTGTACGCGATGTTCGTCTGCGCACCCACAAACCACTTCGCGTGCGGTTCGTTCCACTCGAGCACCTTGTCCCAGCCCCGAAACCAGTGCAATTCGCTCGCAATGTCTGTCCAGAACGCCTCGGGCTGCTCGAGGCTGCGTTTGTGCATCGCCCGGTACGTCGCATCGTCTAATTTCGCTTTGCGGGCGAATTCGGCACTCGGGGCGAACCGGCGTTCTTCGTGCAGCATCGCGTCAATGTTTTGTTCGCTCATGGGAAAATCTCCTCTGCACCCCGAGCCATCTCGAGAGCAACGTTGTGATGTGCCCTGAGTCTACTTGTGCAATAAAAATCGAGTCAAACAAACCCCACCCCGAAAAACCTCCCCCTCTGGGCGAGGGCGCTCCGAAGGAGCCGGGTGGGAGCGCCACCCCACGTTCACCTCAATCCAATCCCTCGAGATTCAGCCGCCGCTTTTACCTTTCCCCACCGCCAGCACCTTGAATCCCCGCCCTCGAGCCACTTCACGCACAACCCCAATCCGTGCCAGTTCACGTTCATAGGGCAGGAAATGATTCGCCACCAACCAGACTTCCCCACCGGGTGCCAGGTGCCGTTCAACAGCCCGTATAAACTCGAGCGCGACATCAAGGATCAAGTCACTGCCGACATGGAACGGCGGGTTCGTAACGATCAGGTCGAATTTCGCGTTGTTCTCGAGTTTGGAGTCCACATCGGACCAGATCACTGTGCCTTGCAGGTGGTTGAGTTCGAGCGTGCGTTTGCTCGATTCCACAGATCGGGAGTCATCCTCGAGCATGGTGACGGTTGCTCCTTCGAGCGCGAGAAATCCGCCAAGTGCGCCGTATCCGCAGCCGATGTCGAGTACGGTTCGTCCCGCACCGTTTGGTAGGTGCTCGAGTAACAATTTCGAGGCGAGGTCAAATTTACCGCTCGAGAAAACTCCGGGTAATGCAATGCAGTCGAGGGTTTGATTTCGGGCCTCGAGCGTGAAAATTTCGGGTTCGGGGTTGGCTGGTGGTTCGCCGCCGGTTTTGGTCAACATGGCGACGCGCAAGCCTTTGGCCCGCTCGAGGATTTCTCCAGTGCCGAAATGACCTCGAGCTTCTTTGAAGTACCGCTCGAAGCCTCGGTCTTTGTCTCCGGCGATCAGGCAGCGTCCACCAGGTTTGGTGTGCATCCAGGCAAGACGCAGGAGTTCGCGCACAATCGCGTTGCCACGGTCGGCGGGCAGGATCACGGTCACGAAATCTGCTCCAACACCGAGATCACCATCGAATTGGCGTAGCCCGAGGATCACCCGTTCGAGCGCAGTGGCGGCGGCTTGCGAACTTTCGGAGACGGCAACGCTGATGCCTCGGGAAGACAGCTCGAGGGCGATTGCGCCGCTTTGGGCGGTCAGGTCGAGTGCGGATTCGACACCGTCGAGATCAAGGTTTTGAATCACCTCGAGCATTAAGGCTTGCGTGGGTTCGAGGTAGGGATAGCCTCGAACGCCGGGCTTGGTGTAACAGCCGTGCTCGAGTCGGATGAGGTCGAAGTAGCCCAAGATGCCTTCATTTTAGGCTCGTTTTCTCATCGAATGTGAATTAGGCTGGCGTTGATTGAGTTTTGGCCGGAGTTCGCGTGTGCGTTTCCGGCTTGCATCACGCACAACCACGCGACAGAATCACATTTACCGGAGGTTTGCATGAAAAGAATTTTGTTGTTTTTACTCACACTCTCGAGCTTTGGGATGGCCATGGCGGAGCTTTCTCCCGAGGCGCAACAACTCCTTGACAATGCCAAGATTGCGCAGATCGAGGCTCGGCAGAGCAATCCGAAAGGCAACATTGATCAGACCTCGTGGCGCAAAGCGGTTGATGCTGCCGAGGCTGCTGTGAAGGCCGCTCCTCGAGAGGCGGACACGTTGCGTTTGCGGGCACAGGTGTACACAGAGATCAAATTCTGGGTGCGTGCTGAAAGCTCGTGGCGGGCGTTGTTTTTCGCCACGCAGGACAACGTGACCCCAGAGGATCGCGCTGGGATGTCCGAAACCTTGTTCAACCTTGGCTACAACCAGTACCAGTCCGGTGATCTTGAGGGTGCGTTCAAACGGTTTGCCGAGGCGGGCGAAATCATGCCAGAAACCGCCCGCAACGAAATTTGGCAGGGTCGGATTTTGCTCGAGCGTGGCGATGCCCGTGGTGCTCTGCCGCACTGGGATCGTGCTGTCAAGCTCGAGCCTGCGAATGCAACGAGCAAGTATTTTTTGTTGATCTCGCAGAAGTCCGTGAATTACGGCGGGGCTGCCGTGTCTGCCTTCACGCTCGGGTACAAGGCGTTTGAGGCGAAAAAATATGAGGCTGCTTTGCAGCAATTCCGCATCGCCACCGTCAGTGCTCCGGCGTTTCTCGAGGCGCAAAGAATGCTTGGCCGGACCGCGCTGGAATTGAACTTGCCAGACGATGCGATTCCTGCGTTCGAGACGGTCGCCAGACTCGAAGGTGTGAATCCAAGCAACAAGTACAACCTCGAGTTGGCGCGTGAGATGCGTCAGTACGGTACGGCTGCCGCCCGCAGCTTCCGCGAGGGGTATGACAAATATGCCAAGGGCGACAAGGCCGCCGCGCTCGCCGCGTTCGAGGCTGCGACGGGTGTGAACCCGAATTACCAGAAGGCTTGGGCGTGGTTGGGCCGCTCGAGGTTCGAGACCGGCGATTACCGTGGCGCGGCGGATGCGTACACGGTGGCGGTCAGGCTTGATCCGAACGACAAGGACAGCCAACACTGGTTGCGGCAGGCGAAATCCCGAATCAAGTAAGCGCAAAACCATCAGCACCTCGGGCTTGAATAGGGCTCGAGGTGTTTTTTGATCTCAGAAACAACCCTCTCTCATTCGTTTGGCAACCGTGCCGTGCGATCAACTTGGCTCAGGAAGCGCACGTTACACTCCGGCATGAGGACACGCAAAATCATCATTGATACCGATCCGGGCGTGGATGACGCGATGGCGATCTTCTTGGCGTTGCGTTCACCAGAGGTCAGTGTGATCGGGCTGACCACGATTTTTGGCAATGTGCACACGGATTTGGCAACCGTCAATGCCTTGCGTTTGCTCGAGATTGCGGGACGAAACGACATTCCCGTGGCTCACGGTGCGAACGCGCCGTTGACTCGGGATTATGCTGGACC
>JANOWZ010000411.1:0-3494 GCA_031418155.1 Deinococcales bacterium | reverse complement strand
CTCGGGCTGTTTGTGCTGTACCCGCTCGTGCAGGTGTTGGGCATCAGCACCCTGAAATGGGATGGGGTCGTCTCTGGCGAATCGGTCGGCTTTGGCAATTACGCCCGCTTGCTCTCTGACCCGGATTTGGGCCGCAGCATCATGATTACACTCGGCTTTGCTGCTCTAACCCTGCCCGCATTTGTGATCATCTCGAGTTTAACCGCACTCGAACTCGAGGGCTCGAGGTTGGAACGCCCGCTCAAAGCGATTCTGTTTCTGCCCGGACTGTGGACGGTCGGTGCCAGCGCAATTGGTTGGTACACCCTGTACGCGCCCGAGTACGGTGTGCTCGCCAGCATCACCCAAGGTGTCGTGGCGCTCCCCTGGGACCGCGAAGGCTGGGCAGCCCTCGTCTTCGTGGCCGCCTTCACCGTTTGGCAACACGTCGGTTACGCCATTCTGGTGGTCAGTGCTGGCCTGAAAAGCATTCCGTCCGAGGTGCTCGAGGCCGCACGGGTTGACGGCGCGAGCGAAACACAACTGCGTTGGCGCGTGGTCCTGCCGTTGCTGCGCCCGCAACTCGTCTTCGTCGGCGTGATCGGCAGCCTGTATGCCTTGCAATCCTACACGGCTGTCTTTTTGCTGACCCAGGGCAAACCGTTCGGCTCGACCCGAGTCCTTGGGTACTTTCTCTACGAAACCGCCTTCGAACGCTTCGAGTTCGGTTACGCCGCCGCACTCTCGATCATGATTCTGGCCCTCGCCTTCATCTTCGCCAGCCTGCAAGCTCGAGCCCTGCGGAGCGAACTCTCTTGAGCAAGCTCGTGACCGCGAACAGCACTGGCCTGCCACGCGGCACATGGCTCGGTAAGGCGCTCATATTGATCCTGGTGGTGTTCATCCTGCTGCCGATCCTCTGGCTCGCCTACGCCGCATTCCTGCCCAAAGAGGTCGTTTTCAACAACGATTCTATTCCCGTCGGATTCACACTGAAAAACTTCCTCGAGCTACCATTTGTGGAACTGATCCGCCCATTGATCCTCAGCATGGTCCTCTCAACGCTGGTCGCCTTCTTGCAGCTCGCGTTTGCGCTGCCCGCCGCCTTTGCGATTCGCGCCGGAACGAACCTCTTGTGGTTCTTCCTGTTGATGCTGCCGATCTCGGCAGACCTGCTGATCATTCCGCTTTACGGGCTGTTGAAAGACCTGCACCTGCTCAATTCGCCACTGGCACTGGTCTTACCATTCCTGGTCAGTCCATTCACGGTGTTCTTGCTGTACTCGGGCATGGTCAAGCTGCCGTGGGCCTACGTCGAGGCCGCCAAACTCGATGGTGCCAGCAACTTTCAGATCATCCGCAAAGTGATCGCACCGTTGCTGCAACCAGAATTGACGGCGGCGGGCGTGCTCGCCTTCGCCGCACATTGGAACATTGTCCTCTTTCCAAAGGTGATGCTGAACGACAAAAATTGGTACACCGTGCAGGTCGCACTGAACGAATTGCTTCGCGCAGAACCCTTCAACTGGGGCCGACTCGGGGCGGCAGCCATGCTGACCAGCCTGCCGATCCTGGTGCTGTACCTGATCTTTGAACGCCGCGTAACCAAAACGATTGAGGGTGGCCTGAAATAACGACTCGGGATAAAAGGACTACCACTCGAGATCAAGCCCACCCAGGGTGCAGCCCGTGTAATCCAAATGGCGGATTGACTCGAGCCGGAGTTCAGACCTAAACTTCATTCACCGGCTCGAGCAATTCGAGAGGTCCACCCACCCTTCTCTCGAACAGGATTTCCAATGCGCGAACGCCGCTAACCCCTTCGGAAACTGAGGCCCAAGCCTTGACTCTGGGAGGTTCGCGTGAGCGTTCGACTAACCCGCGTATCCAAGCGATACGCAGACAACCTGATATTTCAAGATGCCAATTTGGAAGTGAATCCCGGCGAGCGCGTTGCGTTGCTGGGACGCAATGGCAGCGGCAAAACTACCCTTCTCAAAATCCTCGTCGGCCTCGAGCCCGCCGATCACGGTTCGGTCACACGATCCGGGAAAGTCGCGTTCCTCGAGCAGCGCGGCGATCTCGGCACTGGATCACTGCTCGAACAAATCATGCCGGTCACGTACCGACAAGCGAAATACAACCTCGAGCAGGCTGAGAAAATGCTTGAGCAACCAAGCGACGAACACCTCGAGTGTTACGCCAACGCCGAGGAAACGTTTCGCACCATCGGCGGATATGATCTTGAAGCTCGAGCCGAAGCGATTCTTGCCGGTTTGGGATTGGATGGCAAACGTTCCAGCGTACAACTTTCTGGCGGGCAGGAACGTCGCGCCTTGTTGGCAAGACTGTTGATCGAACCGAGCGACTTCTACCTGCTCGACGAACCCACAAATCACCTCGACCTTGAGAGCATTCACTGGCTCGAAAACTGGGTCAACACAAACGATACAGGCTTTCTGATCGTCTCGCATGATCGCGCATTTCTGGATGCGACTGTGCAGCGCTGCTACGAACTCGAGCGTGGAAAGTTGGCTGAATATCCCGGCAATTATTCTGAGGCAATGGCATATAAGCAAACTGCATGTGAGGCCGCTGAAGTTGCGTTTGAGAACCACACACGCAAAGTCAAACAATTGCAACTCGAGGCGCAACTGGCGGCACAGCAAGCCAGTCGTTCGTACAACAAAAACCGAACCGGCAATCGTGATGCCACAAGTTCTTGGCACAAGGGAAATCGGGCTCAACACAGCACAGGAAGGCGCTCACTGGCGTTGGAAAAACGCATTGAGCACATGGGTGAACTCGAGCAGCCATACAACGAACGTTTCCTGACCAAAATCAAGTTTGCGCCCATGCAACATGGACCCAATGAAGTGCTGACACTCGTAGGTGTTCAGCTCGAGCGTGATGGAAAACTGATCCTCGAGCATGTCAATGGATTTGTTCGTCACGGTGATCGACTCGCGCTGACCGGCCCGAATGGTGGCGGGAAAAGCACGCTGATCGCAAGCATTCTTGGACGGCTCGAGCCATCATCAGGAAACATCCGTCACGGTGTCGGATTGAGCAGTTATTGGGCTGGGCAAGACACACAAGAACTCGAGGAATTCACGACGCTCGAGGAGGCGTTGCTCGCAGCAAATCCAGATTTGCAATTGAGTGAAACGTATGCGATTCTTGCCAGCCTTGGACTTCCAAAAGATCCGAAACGAAACATCTCGAGTTTGTCCGGTGGTCAACGCACTCGGCTTTCACTTGCCCGATTGAGCATCACTCGAGCGCACCTCTTGGTGCTTGATGAACCAACCAACAACTTGGACGTTGACGCAATCGAAGCCCTCGAGAAATTACTGCTCGAATATCCGGGAACAGTTCTGTTCGCCTCGCATGACCGGCGATTGCTCGAGACGATCAGTACACGGCGCTGGTTGGTCAACGATGGGCGAGTAAGTGAGGCATGACGTAAACTCGATGCATGTTTGATTCGCACATGCACACGCCACTCTGCCAGC
>JANOWZ010000410.1:0-3958 GCA_031418155.1 Deinococcales bacterium | reverse complement strand
CCGCACAATGGCCTCGACGTGAACTCGGGCGCAGTCGATGGCAGGAAAATCCGTGTTGGTTTGGTTGAAGACCACGCTCAAGTCTGTTCCAGCGAGCACCACTACATCCAAGGAATCTCGAGCGATCAGGGTTTTGGCAAGGTGGCGCAGGTCCGAAATTTGTTCGGGTGTGCCCCCTCGCGCCCTGGCAATGGCGGTGTATGTCTCGTGGATGTAGGTGATCTCCTCGGCGTTCGGCAACACAACTTCGATGCCCTCGAGCCCGTTGAACAAGCGGGTTTCCATGCTCGCTCGATTGCCGAATAACGTGACGCGACCAAAGCCTCGAGCTTCTATTTCGTGCCAGGTTTCGGTCACAAGGCTGATGAGTGGCATTCGGGTTTTTACCAGTAAATTCGGGAAGCAAATATGAGGTGCGACCGCACCAATCGCCACGGCTTTGACCCCGGCAGCCTCGAGTGTCTCAACGAAACCAAGAAAATACCCGGCGAGTTGCTCGAGTTCGCCCGCGCCAACCAACTTCAAAACATGTTCGACATCGGCGTGCGCCATCAACAATCTTGGACTGAAGCCTCGAGCTTGGCAGGCATCGACAATCGTTTGGTAGTAGTGAATCGTCGCACCGACCGCGAGCCCGCCGATCAGTCCAACGCTTGGAGTCTCGAGTGAGTCCTGTGTGTTCATCCCGCAGAATACCCGAGAATCAAATTTGATCGGCGCTCCCATTCAATCTGGAAACGCCGACGGTCTCGAGAGGAGGTCTTACTTCCCAACCGGTATGCGACCCTGAGCCACCGTTGAATTCTGTGCAGGTTTGAGCTTACCGATCTCACCCTCAAGCAGCGGATCACCGTAGGCGGGTGCGCCGAGTTCGTGGTAGTCGAGTCCCTCGAGTTCCTCGAAGGGTTTGACGCGCATCCCGATCAAAGCGTCGATGCCTTTGAAGAGCGCAAAGCTGGTCAGACCAACCCAGACGAGGTTCGCGCCGATTCCGGCGAGTTGCGCCAAAATCTGTGTGACATTGCCGTACAAAAGCCCAGTCACGCCACCTTCAACACCGTGCAGGCCGATACCATACGTGCCGTCGGCGAAGAGTCCGACCGCGATCAGGCCCCAGATGCCGCAGACACCATGAACCGCAATCGCACTCAAAGGATCGTCAATGTGAAAACGTTGCTCGAGTTGATCGCTGGACCAGACGAACAGCAGGCCGCCGATCAGACCGACGATCAGCGCGATGGGTGCGCCAAAGTACGCGCCGCCCGCACTCGAGGAAACCAATCCGGCGAGCAGTCCGAACGCGGCCCGTGAGAGGTTCGGTTTGCCGTCCAAGGCCCAACCGTACAGGGTCGCGCCGATCATGCCGGTTGCGCCAGCGAGCATGGCGCTGACCGCCACCGTGACCAAGCGCAAATCGTTGCCAGAAAGCGTGCTGCCGGTGCTCAGGCCAAACCAGCCGAACCCAAGAATCATCACGCCGAGCACACCGAGGACTTGGTTGTGTGCTGGAATCAAACGCGCCGTCCCGTCCCGTCCGAATTTGCCGATCCGTGGCCCGAGCACCAGCGTTCCAGTGAATGCCATGACCGCGCCGGTCAAATGCACCACGCCGCTGCCCGCGAAATCCACGAAGCCGTGACCGAAGGGCAGGCTCGAGAGCCAACCGCCACCCCAGGCCCAATTTGCGAAGACCGGGTAGATCAGGCTCGAGGCGACCAGTGCGTAGACCATGAAGGCGCTGAATTTCCAGCGTTCAGAGAGTGCACCGGTCGGAATGGCGAGGGCGGTGCTCATCAGGGCCATGTGAAAGAAGAACAAGGCGAAGGTTGGGATGTTGTACGCCGCACCCGTCAGACCGAAACCGCTCGCACCGAACAGACCGTACAGTGAACCGTTGATCGTCACACCGATCTCTCGGGCCAAGGCTTCACCGCCGCTTCCGAGCAGGCTCGAGCCGCCGGAGCCTCCCATTTGCAGGGCGAAACCGATGGCCCAGAAGCCAACCACGCCGACGCTGTAGACCATCAGGTTCATCATCAGGGTGTGACCCGCGTTTTTGGCGCGGGTGAAACCGGATTCGGCCAGGGCGAACCCGGCCTGCATGAACATCACCAGGAAGGCCGAAAGCATGACCCAAACGATGTTCAGGGCCACACGGCTTTTGGCGACATCATTGGCAAGTTCGGTCACGGTCGGATTGGATAGGGTCGGATTGTTCACGGTTGGATCAGCAGTCTGAGCCAGCACGGCACCCGAGAGTCCGAGGGCAAGCACGATGATTGGAAGGAATTTCCGAAGAGTCATCTGAAGCTTCATGCTGGCCTCCTCAGGCACGGTCGCGGCGCAAACGGGCAACCATCGATTTCAAACTGACACGCATCTGCTCGAGCGCCACCAGCAAGTCACCGATCTCGTCGTTACCGGTGTTCGGCACGGTGCGGTCAAGGTCGCCGAGGCTGATGCGGTTCGCCTGTTGGGTCGCGGCGATGATCGGACGCAACAGGCTGCGGGCCAATCCGGTTCCGATGGCGAGCGCCAACAGAAGCGTGATGCCGATGGCCACAAAAATCGGGATCAGGGTGTTGCGCAAGGCCTCGGCAATCGGATCCATCTTCAAACCCATGAAAACCCAAGCCTTACCGTGACCCATCATATTCGTGGAGGTGAACGATGCGGCGGAAGCGACGTAATTCACACCTCCGATGTTGACGATCTCGGCACCGCCCAACCCGGTGTCGGTGCCAGCATCGAGTGCCTTCTGACGGTCCTTGAAATACTTGACCAAATCCGCCGAGGCAAGCTGCTCCCCATCCGTGGCGACCTGACGGATGTCTCGAGCCTCATGTTCGATCATGAAGAACGCGCCGTAAGGAATTCTCAACAACGAACCTTCGGCCAGACCGGACAGGCTGTCGATGTTGGATTGTGAAACGTCACCACGGTCAAAATTCGGACGCAACGATTCTGCTGTGACTGCCGCAATCGCCGTCGCACGGGCCTTCAGAAGCGTCGTGATCGTGGTTGGCAACTGATAGCTAAGGAAGCCGACCACACCGGCGACCACCAGAATGATCGGCACGATCAGCGCGACGATCGTTTTGGTTTGAATGCTCGAGCGGCGCGGCGAACGGTCGCGGGCGGCACGGGCCTGTGCTGGCAATTCGCTGGTGCTGGTCAAGGAAATCACCGGTGCGAACGCATCACCATTCGGTGCGGCGAACGGATCGCTGACAGGTGCGAATGGATCTCGAGCGGCCCCCATCGGTGCGGCGAACGGATCGTTACGGATCACGGGTGAGGTGGTGGCCGTTGGTGAGTACGTGTCCGAGGCCGGTCCGAACGGGTCGCTGGCGGGTGCGGCGAACGGATCGTGACCGAACGTGTCGCTCGAGGTGGATGTCGGTTGGTACTGTTCAACGATCGCCGAAGCGAACGGATCGCTGGCGGCCGAGAATGGCGCATGACCACCGGCCGGGCCGAACGGATCGATGTCACCGACCGGATCGAAAGGAACCGTTCCGGCAGTTGAAGACAGCGCATTGCTGTTCAACCAAGGGGCGCTGACCTGATCGTTGGAGTTGTTCCAGTTGGTCGAATCGTCACTGGGCAAAAGGGTTGAGAACGGGTCGCTCGCACCGCTCGAGGAGAGGATTTCGTCTTCGGAGGTGCTGGCGGCACCGATCACCGAATCGAACGGATCCACACCGTCGGTCGAACCGAACGGGTCGGTGCCCGTCGGGGTGACGAATGGATCTTTGCTGGCCTGCGCGGCGTTTGACAACCACCAGGTCGAACCGGCCTCTTCGCTGATTGGCTGGACAGGCTCAACTTCTGTGCTGGCCTGCGTTGAGCTATCTTGCGCGAAACCGGCCTCTTCGGTTTGGCTCGAGGCAGACTCAAACGAATTGCGCTCGAACGAATTGCGCTCGAACGAATTGCGCTCGAACGAATTGCGCTC
>JANOWZ010000409.1:0-9424 GCA_031418155.1 Deinococcales bacterium | reverse complement strand
TTGCTTGAAAACCCGTAAGAAATGATGCGGCGACAGGTTCGCAATGTCGGCAATCGTGAACAAATTGATCTTCTCGAGGTACGAGGCTTCGATGTAATCGCGGGCGACATGCAAACGCCGGAACAACTCCTCGCGTGTGCTGCGTTTCGCGGCGGGTTGCGCCTCGATTTCCGCGTCCAAATTTCGGTGCAAGACCAGCAAGCGTTCCAGGATCGGTTGCATCGCCTGCTCGAGCGGATCTTGCGTGACCTCCGCCCAGATGAACATGCGCAACCAACCGACCAACTCGGACAATCTGGTGTCACGCAGGTACGTGCGTTCAAAAAACTCGAGCGGCACGCGCCTGTTCGGGTCCTCGAGTTGCTTGTCCAACGGCAGCGTCGCGGCGCTGTAGACATCCGAGCCCATGCCGCTGCGGAAACGCAGGCTCAAAACTTCGGTGCCGTCCTCGATGCCGTGCGTGTGGCGTTGGTTGTCGTTCAAGAGCAGGTAACGTTCTGGCGTGACCGCGAACCTGGCGCGTCCAACCTCGTGGCGTTCGGAACCACGAAAGACGCTGTACAACGACAACGATGTCGTGTGCATGGGAATCTGTTGCGCATCACCTCGAGCGTGCAAAAGCAAGTTCATCCAACCGTTCGGGTGGGGCGCGTCGAGGCTGCGTCCAATCTGGGTGATGGCGGCGTAATCCGTTAAGAACATCTGGCCTTTGCGTTCACGGGCGAGGTCGGTTTTGCTCGAGTTTCATGTTGCTCGAACGGATGTTTCATGCCTTCAATCTGACATGGATTCCCGTTCAATACTGTCGGGTATCAGTGGCAAGCTCGAGGTGGAGGTTCACGCATGAATGACGCATCACACGATTTTGATTTCCGACCCGGACGCTGGCACATCGACAACGAACGCCTGCTCGAGCGGCTCAAAGGTTGCACGACATGGGAACATTTTCCCGCCAGCAGCAACGCCTGGATGATCCTCGGCGGCATGGGCAACATGGATGATTTCGTGACCGAAACTTGGCGGCCCGGATTCATCGGCATGAGCCTGCGGTTGTTCAATCCAGCCACGCAACTCTGGAGCATCTACTGGATGAGCAATCAAACCGGCAAGCTCGAGCCACCGGTGGTTGGTGGATTCAAAGACGGTATCGGTATTTTTGAAGGCGATGACATGCTCGAAGGAAAACCGATTCGCCTGCGTTTCACCTGGTCGGGAATCACAGAGAAATCAGCATTGTGGGAACAAGCATTTTCGGACGATGGCGGCCAGACCTGGGAGAAAAACTGGATCATGCGCATGACCCGAATCACGGAATAAAGGAGACCATCATGGATGCACTCGAGACCACACGAACCGCCCTGAAACGCCAGTATCACGCCTCGCTCGAGATGCTGCGCGAAGGGATTGAACGCTGCCCAGACGCACACTGGTTGGACACCACGCACGGCCATGCGTTCTGGCAGGTCGCGTATCACGCGCTCTTCTACGCGCACATGTATTTGCAACCGAACCTGACTTCGTTTCAACCTTGGGCGGAACATCAACCCAATGCGCAATACCAGAACGGATTTTCAGGCCCGCCCAAAGCTGGAAGCAAGTTGCCCTTGATTCCAGAACCGTACTCGAGGGCGCAAGTCATGGCGTACTGGAACATTTGCGAGAGCATGGTCGATGATGCGATTGATGGTTTCGATTTGCTCGAGCCGAACAGTGGTTTTCCCTGGTACACGTGCACAAAACTCGAGCATCAGATCATTTCGATTCGGCACATTCAGCATCACACGGCGCAACTCGGGGATCGTTTGCGGGCGCTCGAGGGTGCTGGCCTGAACTGGTTGGGTCATCCATGAACTCGAGGATCGCTAACTCAACTCAAGCTCGAGCGCATCCGTCAGGTTCGCATTGAACACCTCGAGCAAGGCCAAACCGGTTTGGCTGAGGCGGTAGTACACAAAGCGTCCGCGCCGTTGTGATTCGACCAATCCTGCTTGACGCAGCACGCCCAGGTGCTCTGAGACACCACTGGGGGCGAGCTTCAAGCGTTGCGCAATCTCGAGCGTGGACGAGGGTGGATCGAGGCTGAGCAAAACTTCGGCGCGACCTTTGCCGAGCAGCAACTCGAGGGACCGTCCAGCCGATGGTGGCTCGTTCGTCCAGAGGTTCGCCACGCCACGCGGCGTGTACGCCAGGGTCGGTTGCCAGGGCGCATCGAGGATCGTGTTCAGCTTCGGCCAGACAAACGCTGAAGGCATCAACAGCAGGCCGCGCCCGCCAAGGTCAATCGTGCTGTTTTCCTCGTAGCACAGCGATTTGTCCAAACGCAAGATGCCATCGGCATAACGGATCAACGGGTTCAAATCCCGAAACAATTCGTCCGCCCCACCGAGAGCCAAACTGCGGGCACGAATCAGAATGTCGTTCTCGAGCATCGCCCGCAAACGCGGCCAGTGCGGTTCGAGCGTCAAGGTCCAGAATTCGTGCAGGCACACCACAAGACGTTCAAGCGAACCGTGCGGATCTTCCAGGAATGCCTGCGCCGCCTCGGACAGATTGGGTTGATCCTCGTAAGTTCTCGAGACTTCACGGCGCACGGTTTGCGCATCGGTCGCCAACAAGACGCGAAGCTCATCCGCAAAATCAGGTAATGGCGTGACCGGTGGTGGTGTCATGAAATCTGGGATGTACCCTTTTGGGCGCGTCAACACATCCAACGGCGCGAGGTTCAAATCTCGGGTCAATTCACGGGCCTCGCACAACCACGGCAGGTGAATGGCAAAACGGCTCGGCTCGAGCATGGCGCGGTAGCCCATCACGGTTTCCCAGAGTGGACTGTACGCGAATCGTGTGCGCGTCAAATCGAGTGTGGATAGGTGAAGCTCAACCATGCGTCAGTTGTACCCCTCGAGCCTTGCATTGAGAACCGATTCGGCACACACCGAATTGATTCGTTTCAGAATCACTCGAGCCTAACCTGTGTTCGAGGAGGTCATCATGACCATCATCGAAATAGAATTGCAGATCCGCGAACGCCAACAACGAATCCAGCGGGAAGTCGAAAACGACCGTCTTTTGCATCTCGCTTTCCCAGCCCGAAGCCTGCGGACTCGCCTCGCCAACGCCTTGCACACGCTCGGCGAAAAACTCGATCCGCCACGATTGCCGGTCGCGCAGGCTCGAGTCACCGGCTGCCAAGATTGCTGATTTCAAGCACTTGATATTCACTCGGATATGCTGAACGGGTGACGATCACGCGCAACCCATCCCGAACCAGCAAAAGCGTGCTGAGCTTCGACCGTGGCACGCTGATCCTGCACCCGCCACCCTCGAGTGCGGCCTGGGCTGGCGTTGCGATTTGGGATGATCGCATCGAACGATTGCGGGCACCCGCGTATTTGTATCGCACCCTGATTGAAGGTCTCGAACGTGACGGCGTTCAAGTCGTGGACAAGGCCCGAGGTTACAAGGATTTGAACCTGACCTTCACCGAAACACGAACGCCGTACCCGCATCAGACCGAAGCGCTGAACGCTTGGACTGGCGCGGGCAGGCGCGGCGTGGTTGTGCTGCCGACCGGTGCGGGCAAAACGTTTCTCGCACTGCTCGCCATCAAATTGACTGGACGCTCGAGCCTGATTTGCGTGCCGACATTGGACCTGATGCACCAATGGTACGCGAACCTTGAAGCGGCATTTCAGAACCAGAAAATCGGACTTCTGGGCGGAGGTTCACGCGATTTTCTCGAGATCACGGTCGCCACTTATGACAGTTCTTTCAGGGCGATGGAGAACGAAGGTCAACGTTGGGGCCTGATTGTCTTCGACGAATGCCATCACCTGCCCGGAGAGCTGTTTCGGCAAATCGCCGAGTACAGCATCGCCCCGTACCGATTGGGTTTGACCGCCACCCTCGAGCGTGGCGACGGCAAACACCGCGATCTCGAGACGTTGATTGGCCCCACGGTGTATTCCGCCAGACCTGAAGATTTGAAAGGTGGCGCACTCGCCGATCACGAAGTCCGGCGCGTGCAGGTCGAACTCGACATTCTCGAGCGGGGACGCTATCAACAAGCACTCGAGACCCGAGAT
Organism: Deinococcales bacterium; assembly: GCA_031418155.1. Classification (GTDB taxonomy): domain Bacteria; phylum Deinococcota; class Deinococci; order Deinococcales; family JAAFIG01; genus JANOWZ01. The sequence goes on along the minus strand of JANOWZ010000409.1, from coordinate 5,339 downwards.
GCGTACTTGAAAGACAAGAAGATTTTTCTCGGATCACTTGACGGTTGGCGCAGGTTCGTGATGACCAGCGCCTCGAGCCCCGCCGGACGCAAAGCCATGCTCGCACACCGTGAACTGCGCAAACTCGCACTCGCCACCGGAGCCAAAATTCGAGCGCTCGACAAACTCCTGATCGAACACCGCGAAGACAGAATCCTGATCTTCACCGACGACAACGCCGCCGTGTACGAAGTCTCGAGCAAACTCTTAATCCCCGCGATCACGCATCAAACACCGGTCAAAGAACGACACGCGATCCTCGAGAAATTCAAATCCGGCGAGTACCCGGTGGTCGTCACATCTCGAGTCTTGAACGAAGGTGTGGACGTGCCCGAAGCGAACATTGCCATCGTGCTTTCCGGCACTGGATCAACCCGAGAACACGTGCAACGCCTGGGTCGAATCCTGCGCCCTCGAGTCGGAAAATTTGCGATCCTTTACGAAGTCGTTTCACGCGACACGGTGGAAGAAGGCATCTCCCGGCGACGCAAGGGCGAAGCGTACCGGACCGATGGCACGGGAGCCTCGTACAAGCCAGAGCCAGAACCACTCAAGCCACGATTGAACTCGAGCCCGTTCGATTTCGCACCGGTTGGCGCGGATGATTTGCCCGACTTCGATGACCTGGGGAAGTTGTGAAATACCGACCCGAGCATGTCAAAGCGACTTCGGCAATGGTTGAGCATTGCAAAAACAAAACCCGTCAATTTATGCCTGATCGATTTTTGTTCTCCTATCAAGTCGTCTTTAAAACTGGCGGTATCCTTCTTGACCCTGAGGGCAGCATCTGACGGGCTTCTTGCTCATAAGCTGGCACCTAACGGGCCATTCGCGCTTGGGTCGCTTCGGATACACGACCAGTAAGACGACTTGATTTTTCGTCACCCGCTGACCTCGGATTGAAAGCAGAAAACCGCTGCTTTCAATCACGACTTGGTATCACCCGTATCACTCGAGGATTTCTTGAGGAAAACGCATTCTCAAGAAATCCCGAAATCGCTGTGAGAATCGGCTCATTTCCCTGGCTGGTATCATGGTGCCTGTGAAGACCGCCGTGAAACCCGTCCTGACCAAAGTGCGTGACCCCGAAACCTGGAATGCGCTCGTTTCGAGCTTGCCATTCTCGAGCGCCCTGCAAGGCTGGGGTTGGGGAGAGGTCAAACGCCATTCGGGTTGGATACCGTTCAGACTCAAACTCGAGCGTGATGGTGTGCTGATCGCGGCGGCCCAGGTTTTACGCCGCAAGCAGGGTCCGTTGGGCATTCTGTACTGCCCGCGAGGTCCAGCCTTGCGCAGCCTCGAGGATGTCGATGCGGTTGCGGTTGCACTGCGGGCCTGGGCCGGTCCAGGCGATGTCAGCTTGAAGATCGAACCGCCCGTGCCGATCCTCTCGGACGGAACCGGCGCTGGCATTCTCGAAAGTTTGGGCGTTTGGCAGCACGTTGAGAGCACGCAGCCCGAACACACGGTTTTGTTGGACCTGACCAAACCCGAAGCAGAATTCATGAAAGCCATGCACGAGATGGCGCGACGCAACACCAAAACCAGCCTGAAAATGGGCGTGACCGCCGAGGTTGAACAGGATTTCGATGCCTTCTGGGAACTGTTCAGCGAAACGAATGCTCGCTCGAGCCTGATGCAACATTCGAGGTCATACTACGAAGCGGTCTGGACCGAATGCAACAAGTTTGGTGGCGAGGCCGCGATCATCACGGCTCGGTTCGAGGGCAGGGCGCTCGCGTCCGGTTTGATCATCGGCTTGGGCGATGGCCTGAATTACCTCTACGGCGGCAGCACCCGTCTCGAGCGTGCCGAGGGCGAAAAGGACCCGAAGGGATCGAACGGTTTTTACTGGGGCATGATTCGGCACGGCATGAGCAAGGGGTACAAAAGCCTGGATCTGTTCGGCATTCCGCGCACGTTAAGCGAGGACAAGCACAGCTTTGGTGTGTACCAATTTAAGGAACGCCTCGGTGGGCAAAAAGTGCATTTTCCGGCGTATGAAGTTGCGCTCTCGCCAATCTCGAGTTTGGTCAATGGGGCGCTTCGATTGCGCAAGAACGTCATGAATTACCGGGCTCGAGGGACCACCAAAGACGTGTTGTAACGCCAAAAAGTTATCCACAACCCGCCTGTGGATAAGTCGCCAAGTTATCCACAGGCTTTCGGGCGGCCCAGGACCCAAGCAATCCCTGCGTGAGACACGCAATACTTTGCCTGGATCACCTATTGGCAAACCTCGAGGGCAAGCTTGGGCCTGTGGATAAGTCTGGAAAAGAGAGAAAAGGGGAAAGGGGAAAGATCAAAGTAAAACCTCGAGATTTTGACTTTTCTTTCCTCTTTTTGTACTGAACAAAGCCGAAACTTGGAAACCAAGATTTCGACATGAATACCGTGATCTTTCCTCTGCTTTTAAACTCCCGCAAGTGCGTGTTTGGCCTGAAAACGCTCGAGGTGAAATTCGTGTTTTTGACCTTGCGCCAAGTCCGCAATCAATTCGCCGAGAAACGGCACGAATTTGAAACCGTGACCGCTGCAAGGGCTCGCCAGGATGACATCGCTCGAGCCGCGTGCATCGGAATTGCTCGAGCCACGTGCATCGAAATTGCTCGAGCCGCTTGCGACGAACCCAGCGTGCGTGTCGATCAAGAAATCCTCCCCCGGCGTGTTTGCGTACAAACAAGTTTTTGCGTGCATCATTGGACCCGCCGCTTCCGGCAAATGCTGCGCGATCCAAGCCTCGAGCATTGCCAAAGTCCGATCTGAAACGTCGTAGCCTCGAGCGCTCGCCTGCACGGTTTCGCCAGATTGATGCAGACCGATTTTCACACCGGGTAAACCGTAGACCGGGAAACCATACGGTTGCGCCCGATCCCAACGCGATACGGATTCTGGCGCGGCGTTTTCAGAAATCAGGTTGTGCGTTAAGAAAATTGGGAAACGTTCCGGCAAAAAATCTTCTAGCGTATGCGGTCTGAAAAAAATGCCACTCTCGAGCGTGACCGTGACCGGCATCGCAAATTCTGGAAACAACTCCGGCAACCATGCGCCCGCCGTGACGATCAATTTTTTTGCGGCAAATACGCCCCGGTTCGTTTCAACTCGAGGCCCGTGACCATCCTGACCAACAGCATCGTTGCCAAGATGAATCTTTGTGACCACCGTGCGTTCAAGAATTTTTGCGCCATGCGCTCGAGCCATTCCAGCAATCACTTCAACACAATGCGTGGGATTCAAAATGCCCGCATCCACAGAATGCAAACCCATCCAATCATCCGGCACGCGCCACTGCGGAAAACGCTGCATCAACTCGCCCGCGTCCAAACGATCAAACTTCGCACCGACAGCCGTCATGGTCTGCAACGTGCTCTCCAGACTTTCCGAACCTGCCGGACCCAAATCCAAACCACCCGTAATCGTCAACAAGGATTCACCACAATCCGCCTCGAGCGCCCGCCATGATCTCAAAGACCGCATCGCCATCCGAGCGTAATCCGGCATGTCATACGCGAACCTGAAAATCCTCGAATGACCCTGGCTCGAACCGCGGTCATGCCCAATGGCGAACTGCTCGAGTAAGGTCACACTCGCACCACGTTTGGCGAGGGCGTAGGCGGTGGCCACGCCAGCGCCACCAGCACCAACAATCAAGTATTCCGTTTCGTTCATATTGAAAATCGTACCGCACGGCTGCGTGATGCGCTTGATCTCGAGGGTGATCTGTCATTGAACCCAAGGTGTAACACGGTTCTCAACACGATCATTGTGAACACACCAACCCCGAAATAAGGTTCAGGCAAATCCAGTCTCGAGCGGTGATCGTCTTGCTGCTCAAGGTTTGTTTTGTCTCGAGACTTGTAGGGTGCGCCGTGCGCACCGGTTGCGCATGTGGTGCGCGTCATGTCACACATGCAGTCGCATGATGCGCACCCTACAGGGTTTACTCGCGCTTTGTTTCGGTGCTTGGAGTCATGGGCGGTCTTCGTTGAGGTTGTACTTCATGATTCGTCCATGCCGCCCCAGCTTGTCACGCTCGAGATCGTAAACATCTTGCAACGGGCCGGAGCGTCGATCTGTGATGCGTTTGATCCCTGCGAAATCCTCGTTCGAGAGTTTGATTTCGGGAATGCGAACATTCTGCGCCAGATGACGGCTCGAGGTTGCACCAATGATCACGGCGGCCACGGCGGGTTGCGCGAGCGTCCAACTCGAAGCGATTTGCGCAATGCTCGAATCGTGTCGTGCGGCGATGGCTTGCAGCGTCTCGAGTAATTCCTGAAACAAATTCCAACCACCAAAGTCATCGATGATCAGTTTGTATTTCGTCAAGGATCGGTTCTCGAATGTGCTTGCCGGTTCGGGCTGTCCGAGCCAATCGTGCGAGAAAAATCCGCCCGCAAGCGAGCCGTAACACAACAACGCAACGCCATGCTCGAGGCAGTACGCGCTCAGGCTTGCGGCGGCACGGTCATCGAGAATGCTGTACTGAATTTGCGTCGAAACAATCGGCACGCCAGCCTCAAAAATTTCTTGGGTGCAGGCCGTGTTGAAATTTGTCAAACCAATCTGCCGAATCTTGCCCGCGTCACGCAACCGTTGCAACTCGAGCGCCGCCTGAACGTACTTGGGGATGCTCGTGTCCCACCAATGAAACTGCACCAAGTCGAGCGCGTCCGCACTCAAACGCGATCTGGAACGGTCAATGATCGCCTCGATCTGCGCGGGCTCGAGGTGCGGCAACTTGTCAAAATCTGGCACGAATTTCGTCTGGATTTGCACGCGGCCCGCCAAGTCCGGGTAGGCGCGACGGAACTCACCGATCAGTTCTTCGACACCGCTGTAAATGTCGGCACAATCAAACGTCGTGATGCCCGCCTCGACGAACGCGGCCATGTCTTCGATGGCTCGAGCGCGATCAATCGGACCATGACCTCCGGCCAGATGCCAACCGCCTTTGATCAACCTCGAGATTTCGCAATTGGGTGCGATCTTGATTCGCTCGAGATTCACGGTTGATCCGCTTTCGGCAACGGAACAGCCGTGACCTCCGCGTGCTTGAACGTGCGCGTACCAAGCCGTGAAATCCGAAACCTCGAACCACAATTCGGATCGGGACAAGCGACCAACGCATCGGTCGTCATCCAATCATTCGGATGCGTTGGACGTTGCTTCGCGGGCAAAATTGGCAACAGCGACGCGAGCGTGTAAATTGACCAGGTTTGAGCAGGCGGGAAACGCAAATGCTCACCGTGAAGCTCGAAATGATCACCGGCTTTGGCTCCGCAGTAACAGGGTTTCTC
>JANOWZ010000408.1:0-2039 GCA_031418155.1 Deinococcales bacterium | reverse complement strand
ACCGAGATCACGTGTTGCGTCATCAGGTCTTTGATTTTCATGTCATGCCCCCTTTGGCCTGAGGCTAGAACTCGGGTATTACCAGACCGTTACCGCACGACCAATTTCAAGCCAGAATAGTTGGAATCGGCAAGGGTTGTTCGTGACTGCACAAACTGGTGATTTGTATCGAATTCTGGTGACCTGTGAGGAATCGAACAGGTCGAATTTCAGTTCGGGGTTGAATTTGCCTGGTCGTGCCTAACACCTTTGAGCCTGGTTAGGGTTGACTGGACATTGAACTTACTCGGCCCTGTGCGAACTCGAGAAATTCTTGTCGAGTCTTCAGGTCGGGGATTGTGCCAGCCAGGGATTCAACGACGGCAAGCGCCTGTATTCGAGCTTTCTGTGCTTCCTCGAGATCACCTTTTTCTTGGTGTGCTTCTGCGAGTTTGGCGTTGATCTGCCAGATTTCAGTGGGCAAACCAAGCTCGAGCGACAGGGAAAGTGCTGCCTCGAGATCTTTAATTACACGCTCGAGATTCTTATTCCACGCCTCGAGTACCGCGAGGGCACGGAAGTACGGAATTTGCATTCGTTTGTAATGCCTGGCCAGTTCTTTCAAGCGTTTTACTTCTTGTCTTGCCAAATCGTCATGACCGCCACGCAACAAGGCTTCAGTCTCGAGCCAGGTGGGTCGGAAGATCGGTTGCCTGAATTTGTCGTGCGGCATTATTTCGCGGCGCTTGATCGCTTCGAGAGCATGTTCGCCAGCCTCCCGCCAATCGCCCTGAAGCGCTTTGAGGGCACAAAAGTATTCTTCAATATGGGGGGTTTTATCCTGGTTCCAACCTTTCTTGACCCTTCTGGCTTCGACGAGCAATGCCTGTGCCTGTGGAAGTTGACCAAGTTGCAACAGAACCCAACTGTAACTGCTGAATCTTCTTTCCTGTCCCAGGTGTCTGGTGTACACCGGTTTGGCTTTCCGATCGTATTCTGCGGCCCGCTCGAGGGCTTGCCCATACTCGCCCATCTCGAACAGCCCCGAGGACAGCCACATCAGGGTCATCAAACCCCGCATCAGATCCATAGATTGCAGCAAATCCAGGTTTTCGCGCCATACGGCAACGGCCTCGCTGGCACGACCCAAGCAAAGCAAGTTCAATGCACGATAAGCGCTGGTATTGGCGACAAAATGACGATCCTGTCGATCAAACCTGGCTATTTGGTCATAGTTCACTTCGGCTTCATCCCAAAGATTGAGATGGGTGTTTTGAATGGCAACTCCCGAAATGGCGCCTGAAATCAGAACTGGATCTCCGAGTTGCCGAGCAACGCGGATCTGTTCGATGTGACACATTTTGGCGGCAGCTTGGCGATCATTATCCCATTCGTAAAATGACAGTTGACTGAGGATCTGCATTTCGCTCTTGAGATCTGAATTTTTTCTGACCTGCTCGAGCCTGGTTTTGAGCAAGGTGGGGTACTCACCACCACCCCAGGTTTGATAGTAGAAGTCCGTGGCGCGAACAAATCGGATTTCAGCTTTGATGCTTTCGTCCTGGGCTTCCAATCCGAAAGCATCCATTTCTGCGACCACCTGTCGTTCCAGCGATTTCTGATCTGTTCCTGTAGATTCGTAGCAAAGTAGAAGCGTGCGGTACATTTGAAAACGTTCCTGGTCACTCAGCGCAGTTTGCAAATCAAAACCCCTTGGTGGCTCAGGAATCATGCCTCGCACGACCTCGAGATGGGTGGTGGCTTCGGGCAAAGCCCGCACTGCAAAGGCGTCAAGCCCAGCTTTCAGGCTGTAGCGCACAACCGCCTCGAGCTGCTGTGCCCCAATCGCGTGACCTGCCAACACCGCTGCTGGCACGTTCATCGCCTCGAGCGTTTCGAGTGCCCGACGGTGAAAGACCTTGCGTCGCGCATCGCCCGCTTCGGTGTAGGTCACGTCCCGAATCTTGTCGTGCGCGAACGTGTACCGGTTCGCCTCGAACAGCAACCGCGCATTCAAGAGCTCGTCAAGTGCGGTCAGGCCATCACTTTCTGGCAACCCA
>JANOWZ010000407.1:0-6566 GCA_031418155.1 Deinococcales bacterium | reverse complement strand
CACGTGAAACGTGATGCATGATGTGAGTAACGTCAATGTGCTCGTCCACGGGTTCGGAGCTTTTGAGCGCCGCAAGCCCGCAAGGTGCTGAAGTTGCAGCAAGAAGCGTTCTTGGCGAAAATGCGCAGAATCAAGTGGACGAAGCACTCAGCAACCGTGAGGCGAGTTCGTCGAGCACATCCAGGCTCGGTGCGGTCTGCGCGACGGCGAACGGAATGGTCAGCGCCACAAAAGCCACCAGAATTTTCCTCATGAGCCCTCCTTGAGCGGTCAGTGAATCAAACCACGCGAGGATACAAAAATCGTGTAAGGCTCAACTTATTTTGCGTTCTTAAACCCCGGCGGCCCGGCTGATCGCCTCGAGCGTTGCCGGAATCGCATCCGGCAAACTTGCCAACTTGCCCGCAGTGGTTGGGTCTTTCAGGCCGTGCCCGGTCAGCGTGCAAACCAGCCTCGCCCCCGGCTCGATCCGACCCTGCTTGATCATGCGCCATGCCCCGGCAAAACTTGCGGCACTGGCCGGTTCACAGAACAAACCCTCTCGAGCCAAAACTTGATACGCCTCAAGAATTTCTTCGTCGGTCACAGCCTCGATCACGCCGCCAGAATGGTCGCGGGCATCCAGGGCGTAACACCAACTGGCCGGGTTGCCGATGCGAATCGCGGTGGCAATCGTTTCGGGTTTTTCGACCGCGTGACCCAGCACAATCGGGGCCGCACCCGCTGCCTGAAAGCCGAGCATCTTGGGTTTGCTCGAGACGGTGTGATCGTCGAACATCTCCGAGTAGCCCTTCCAGTGCGCGGTGATGTTGCCCGCGTTGCCGACCGGCATGGCGTGGTACTCGGGGGCTTGCCAGCCGAACTCTTCGCAGATTTCAAAGGCGATTGATTTCTGGCCTTCAATACGGAACGGGTTGACCGAGTTGACCAGCGCAACCGGTGATTCATCGCAGAGCAAGCGCACGAGCCGCAGCGCGTCGTCAAAGTTGCCGTCGATTTGAATGATCTTTGCGCCCATCAGAATCGTTTGCGCAATCTTGCCCGCCGCGACGTACCCGGCTGGCAAAATGATGATGCACTCCACCCCGGCCCTGGAAGCGTAAGCGGCGGCGGCGGCACTGGTATTTCCCGTACTGGCACAGGCGATGGCTTTCGCTCCGCCTTCGACCGCTTTGGAAACCGCCATCGTCATGCCACGGTCTTTAAAAGATCCGGTCGGGTTGGTGCCGTCGTACTTGGCATAGACGCGAATACCGAGTTCTCGAGCCTCTTTTGGGCCGCGCAATTCAACCAATGGCGTGTCGCCCTCGCCCAAAGAAATGATTGGGGTCACATCGGTCACGGGCAGCCTCGAGCGCCAACGTTCGATCAAGCCTCGGGCGTGCAGTTGGGTGGGGTTTGTGGCAATCATGTTTGGTAGTTTACATGCTCGAGCCTGGGACCAGGGTCATCAAAATGCCGAGGCCATAAAGAGCCCGCCGAGCACAATCAGCATCACGTAAACAAGTTTCGTAAACAACGCCTGCGGAATGCGTCGTCCGACCAACCCACCCAACCACGTGCCGAGCGTCACGGCTGGAATAGACCAGATGAACAACTCGAGCAACTTCGGGGTCCACAATCCGCCGATGGCATGACCGCAAATGGCGATCAGATTGGTGATGATGAAAAACGATTGCAAATTGCTTTTGAAAGTCTCGGGCGGCCAGCGCCGCAGGCTGGCGTACACAACGACTGGCGGGCCACTGGTGTTGAACGCACCACCGAGAATCCCGGACAGGAACCCAAACAGCGGTGCGGAGCGCTCGTCCGGTAGGCTCGTGGGGTTTGAGCCGATCAGTTGGATGCTGGCATACACGATCAGCAGCGTGCCGAGAGCGAGTTTGGCGAGGTCTTCTGGAATGACTCGAATCAGGATCACACCGAGCGGAATGCCGATCACACCACCAACAATCAGGCCACGAATTGCGGACAAATTGACGCTACGCCAACCTTGAAGCAGGCCGCCCAAGCTCATGACCAGGCCAACCAGCGCGGCGAGCGGTGTGGCCATGCGAAAACCAAGTTGTGCGGCCAGCAACGGCACGGCGAACAGGCCATCACCGAAGCCGACGACGGCCCGAATGAAACTCGCGCCGAACACGGTCAGGATCACCAACGCGGTGCTCGGCTCGAGTGACCCTAATGTTGTGGTCACAACGTTCAGAGTTCCTGGAAGACTTCTGGCGTGTGGTTCGTGGGCACTGCGGTCATGTCTGGGCGCGGTTTGTGCCCGCTGACCCCGGCGAGGTGGTCGATCAAATCGCCAACCACGGCGCTGGCCGTGACCATGCCGCCCGCACCGCCGCCTTGAATGATCACGGTTCCGCTGGCATCGCCGGTAAAGACCATCGCGTTGCGGCTCGAGGCCGATTGTGCAAGCGGGTGGTCCGCCTCGAGCATCACGGGGCGCACAACGGCACGCCAATCTGAACCGTTGGGCAGGATGCTGCCGACGAGTTTGACCCGTTTGCCCTGTTGCACCGCCTCGAGCACCCGTTCTGAGCCACCGTTGGCGCTGGAAAGACCGTCGATTCCTTTGATCTCGAGCAATTCCCATTTGAAATCCGGGTCCACCGTCAATCTTGCGAGCACACAGAGTTTGTGTGCGGCATCGAATCCGCCGACATCGAGCGTCGGTGGGTCTTCGGCGTACCCGAGTTCTTGGGCCTCGAGAAGCGCCGATTCGTAGGTCGCACCGGATTCCATGCGGGTCAGGATGTAGTTACAAGTCCCGGAGAGGATCGCGTGTAACTCAAGGGCATCGCTCGAGCGCAGGGTTCCGGTCAAAGGTCCAATCACGGGCGTTCCGGCCATAACCGACGATTCGTAGTATAACTGGCCGTTTTGCGCATAGGGCTTCAGCACATCCCAGCGTTCGGCCAGCACCGCTTTGTTGGCGGTCACGACGGGTTTCCCGGCCTTCAATTGCGGTTCGATGAACTCGAGCACTTTGGTTGTGCCACCCATCATTCCCAAAATCACATCGCTGTCCTCGAGAACGTTCGGGTCATCGGTGAAAGTCACGCCTTCAAATTCGTGTTTTCTAACCTTGCCGGGATCGCGCACCAAGACTGGGGCGATACTGAGCTTGTAACCCATGTGTTCAAAGAGCGCTTTGCGTTTCCAGAGCAGGGTCAGGCTGCTCAACCCAACCGTGCCACCACCGATCATGCCAAGATGAAGTTGCTTCACGGGTTGCCAGTATAGCCATGCCGTCAATGGATAGACCAGCGTCCGAGCAAACCGAGCCGTGAGGCTCAACTCAACATGGTCGAATCATCGATCTAACAGACCAATTTTACTCATTGGACCTGCCAAGTTTAACCAGCGAAAAAGCGTCAGAACCGCTACCATCAACTGGACGGTATGGCCTTGAATTCCCGCAAAAAATCGCGCAAATCGCGGAAACGCAAAGGTCCGAGCATCAATCCGCTCGAGCAACCTCGCGGTTTGGCTGTGTTGTTGTTCGCTGCGGGTGTGTTGTTGTTGATCCTCGCGTTCGTGCTGATCGGCTTCATGCCGCAGGCCGCCCCAGTGTCCTTGTCGTTTGGGATGCTGTGGTTGGTGCTGGCGGTCGGGTTGCTGGCCTCGCTCGCTTGGCTGGGCATGATTCACAAAAGCTTGCCCAGCGGTGCGCTCGAGTCCTTAATGCTGGTTGGTTTTGGTTTGCTGATTTGGGTGACAATGCACGCATCGCAGGCACTCCTCGGCAAGCTTGGCTCGCCATTGGTGGACGTATTCACGGTCATGTTGATCTGCGCCGGTTTGGGCATCGCCATTCAACGCTTGCCGCGTCAAACCTTGAACGTCAGTGAAAGCGAAGCGTCCGATTCCGAGGCGGACCCCACGACCGGGCTGCTGACCCGTTCGGCCCTGATCGAACGGCACGACACCCTGAAACGTGGCGCGAGCAATTCGATTGTCATGCTTTCGTTAAACGACCTCGAGTTTGTGCAACAGGACCAGGGTTTGACCGCTGGCGATGCCCGCCTGAAATCCCTGGCCGATGCCATCCGCCACGCCCTGCCGCCCGGTGCGATGGCGGGACGCTGGTCCGCCAGCGAACTGGTGATCTCCCTGCCCGGACGACATGAACGTCTGGCCCTCGACCTGGGCTACAGAATGCGCGAGGTACTGCCGATTGCACGGGCCAAATGGGTGCCGCTCTCGGTCGGCGCGGCAGATGCATTGGGCGGCAAGCCGCTCGAGCGTCCAATCGCGGCGGCCCTAACGGACCTGCACACGGATCGGATCAAACACCGACCCGAGGAAGTCCCTCCAACCGGCATTCCGGTCAAGGTGCCGCACACCTTCGAGGAGTTCGCCTTGCGCCTGCAACGCCTGAGCACCATCCGCGAGATTGTCTATCAAGGCTTGGGCATGGCCCTGAACATGGCCGATTTCGACGCGATCATTTACGTCGCCAAGGAATCCGATGGCGTTTATGTCCTCAAGGCGCTCGAGGGGCATGTCGATCAGGGTTTGAAAGGTTTGATCGGTCGGGCGCAGTACAAACCCGGCAAAGGCTTGGTCGGTGAGGTCATTTCCAGCGGCAAAATGCGTTTCGAGGCCGATTACACCGACAACCCCAAAGCACGTGATGAGGAACCTCGAGGCATCAAAAGCATCGTTCTCGCACCGGTTTTGGACGATGATCAGGTCATGGCCGTGGTCGGGTTGGTCTCTTTTCGGCATTGGCGACCGATCACCGAGATGGGCCGGACCTTGGTCCAGGCCGTGGCGAACCGCTTGACCGAACCGTTTAAGGAGGGGCGTGCCCTCTCCAAGGAACGCAACACCTTACGCAACAGCCTGTTGGTGATCGGACGGTCGCTGGAAGTCCGCAACCTCGAGACGGCGGGTCACACGGAACGTGTTGTCAACTACGCCACGAAACTCGGGATGGCTTTGAACGTGACCGGGCGTGAATTGTTCGCTTTGATTCAGGGTGCGTACCTGCATGACATCGGCAAGATGGGCGTGCCGGACCGGGTGCTCTTAAAAGAAGGCAAGTTGGACGATGAGGAGTGGATCATCATGAAAACCCACACCACGATTGGTTTTGATGCCGTCAAGGGCATCCCAGCGATTGAACAGGGCGCTCGAGATGTGATCCGCCATCACCATGAACGCATCGATGGCAAAGGCTACCCGGATGGACTCTCGGGCAACAAGATTCCCTTGGGGGCACGAGTCTTTGCGGTCTGCGATGTCTTTGATGCGCTGACCAGCGAACGTCCCTACAAGAAAGCCTGGACGGAAGAGGAGGCGATCAAGGAACTCAAACGCGGTATTGGCACGCAGTTTGACAAGGGCGTGGTCGATGTCTTCGTGGATCGCGTCTTGGATAAGGTTTCGATCAACAGCCATGAAACCCAGATCGTCATTCCCGCAGATTGAGGCTTAACTCGGGCCGGATTCGCGCAGCAACTCGAGCAATCGAACCTCAAGTTTGCTGCGAAGATCACCGTGCTTCTCGAGCGAAAACATCACACCCTCGGCATTCAGTTCGTCCAGCGGGTACGACTTCCAAACTGGAACTCGAGCGCGTTGTGGTTCCTCCCAGGCATACCGGGCAAAGATGTGCGCGTGCAAATATGGATCGGTGTTGCCATAAATCCCATAGTTTACTCGGGCGCAATCCGTGACATCTTGAACCGCCTGCCCGAGCAAAACCATATCACGCAAGAAAACCATCTGAGCCTCGAGCGGCAAATCGTTCAGGGTTGGCACAAGCGGATCGGACAGGATCAGCGCGTATCCGGGCAAGCGTTGACCATCACCGAGTACCGCCCAACCGCTCGGTACACGAGCAATCACGGTTGGGTTCAAACCCCGATATACCGCCTCGAGCCGACCGGGAATGCCACGGGCTTTGAATTCAGGCCAGGTTTCGGACATGAATGAGTGTATCAATGCCGCTCGAACCGTAGACTGAATCCATGAAATTCATCTCGACGTTCTCGCTCGTGGCGAAGGCCGACAACGGTGATCTTGGCGTGGCGGTCGCCAGCAAATTTCTGGCGGTCGGTGCTGCCGTGCCGTGGGTCACGGGTGCGGTCGGCGCAGTTGCCACACAGAGTTACGCGAACACCAGTTACGGCCCTCGAGCGTTGCAGGCGATGGCGAACGGAATCGGTCTCGAGGAGATTGCCGCTGAGTTTGCCGGTTCGGATGATGGCATCGCGCAACGTCAGTACGGGCTGGTGAACGCTTCAGGGCAGGCATTCACCTTCACAGGCAGCGCATGTCACCCTTGGGCAGGTGGACGCATTGGAGCGGGTTGCGCCGCGCAGGGCAACCTACTCGCTGGGCCACAGGTCGTGGATGCACTCGCCGAAACCTTTGAAACCCGAACCGACCTCGAGTTTCCAGAGCGGATGCTCGCCGCACTTCTGGCCGCAGACCGGGCCGGGGGCGACATGCGCGGACGACAATCGGCAGCCCTGTACGTGGCTCGTGCAGATGGCGGTTACGGCGGTTTCAACGACCGGTACATCGATTTGCGCGTGGACGATCACAGC
>JANOWZ010000406.1:0-2585 GCA_031418155.1 Deinococcales bacterium | reverse complement strand
TGCTCGTGCCAACGTCGCTGGCGATGCCGGTGTCACCGTTGCCGTAATTCACGCGGTAGCCATCGCCGTAGTCCGTGACGAGCACGACATCGCTGTAGGTGCTGCCGTCTGGGTTGGTCCCGGTGACGTTGTACGTGCCCGTGAAGTCGTATCGGGATTGTGCTCCTACCCGAGCGAGGCTGAGGCCAAGTGCGAGTGCGGTGATGCCGATGGCTGCGATTTTCAAAACGTTTTTCATGGTTGCTCCCTGGGATTACTCGAGATTGCTTCGGGCCGAATTGATTTCTCGAGTCACGTTTAATGTGCAGTGAGTTCGAAATCCTCGGTGAACCAAAGCACCGGTTCGCTGATCACACCCGCCTTGCTCATGGCGGTTTTCAAAACGGGTGAATTGGAAAACTCGAGTGCGGAGAACATGTCGGTGAATTGGTGCATGATCACGACGGTGTTCGGGTCGGTGCCGTCACGGTGGACGCTGGCGGAGATCACGTTCGCTTCTTTGCGGGTCGGTCCGAGCGCGTCGTAAACCCGTTTCCAGTTTTCAAAATTGCCAACCTTGTGTCGGATGATCATTGTGGCCATCGCATCTCTCCCTTGTGTGCTGCTGAATGTGTGCTGCTCAAGAATTCTTGTGTCTTTCGTCTCGAGGTTGCTCGAGTCCGAGTGGGGCGTGAAGTGTTGGCATTCAATTCACTGGTTGCTCCTTTTGGAACTGCGGAGTGCGTTTCTTTTGGTCTGATCTGAGTTTGCCAATTGGTGCGTCGCATGGGTGTCGCGTGACCATGAACCCTGCGCGACGCTCGAGCACAGTGTTGCGCAGACCTCATTATTTGCGACCGGCGATCTCGAGGGTTTTCGCAAAGTCAACGATGAATTGCGCAGCCTGACCGCAACGCAGCAAATCAAATACGTTCAACTGGTCGCCGAGTGTTTTCATTCGATCATCCTGACCTTCACCCAGCCCGAGGAGGGGACGGCCAGACTCGAGCAATTCTTGGGGATGTTGTTGGAAACAGACATGGACACGCTCGGTGCGGTTCTGGCTGAAATCCTTTTACGAACAGGTCATGCGGATCGGGCGATGGCGTTGCTCAAGCGGATTCTGGTCGTGACCGAACCGATTCACCTCGAGCAAACCAGGGTCGAGGTTTTGCGCGTCCGAGGCGAAGTGCTGCTGCGTCAGGGTTTGATTGCACAAGCCGAAGCGCAACTCAGGGCGGCCATCGCTTTGCCTCGAGGGCAGGAATCCAAACTCTTCGAGCTTCGGGCGACCGCCAGCCTGGGTCGATTGCTGGCCGATGACGCTCGGCCCGACGAGGCGCAGGCCATGCTCGAGACTGTGTACGCTGGATTCACAGAGGGATTCGAGACCAAAGATTTGCAGGAAGCCGCTCGAGTCTTGGCGGGTTTACGCGAATCGATCCGACTGCTATCAGCATGATTTGAATCGACAACGATTCAATTACCGTCGAGATTTCAGAGCAGCATTCGCGCACTCGGTTCATCAACAATCAACTCGGAAAGCAAGCCACCTTGCAATGCACCCTCGAGTGCCCGGACTTTGCTACGGCCCGCAACCACACAGACCGCGTGGGCTGCGCGACGTATGACGTTCAAATCTGGACCGCTGGCTCGAGCGTTTAGGGTGATGTCGCTGAAGCTGCCATCCTCGCGGAAGAAGACCGTGGCGATGTCACCGACGGCTTTTTGGCGTGTCAGTTCTTTGCGGTCTTTGGCATCCAAGTAGCCCGCCTCGTAGACGTAACTCGGCACGCTCGAGTGAATCGCGCCGATGCTGTATAAGAGAACTGAAGCGCGTTTTTGCAAGTCCACAATCCGTTTGACGCTGCGTTCACGCCAGAGTGCCTGCTTGGTTTCAGCGAAATCAAAAAAGGCTGGGACCGGAAAGAGGTTAACTCGAGCGCCAAAATTATCACCGAACTGCTGGATGACATCGGTGATGTGCCGGTCGCTCATCGCGCCGGTGTTGCCGCTGCCGTTCAATTGCACAATCTCGAGGTTTGGCGTGGGTTTGGGCAGCAGGTGACGTGAGATTGCCGCGAGGGTCGTTCCCCAGGCGAGGCCGAGAACCCCGTTGGATTGGACGAGCGTGTTCAAGTGCGCCCCGGTGAACATCGCCACGCGCTCGAGCGCTTCCGCATCGCTGGCGGTATCTGGCACTGGAACGGTATGCACGGCCCGCAGGTGATAGCGGTCCTTGAGTGCTTTTGACAAACTGCGGTTGTCCTCGAGCGGGTCAACGACGCGAATTTGCACGATTCCCTGACGTTTGGCGAATGACAACAACCTCGAGATTTTGGGCCGCGAGAGTTCCAGTTCGACTGCGATTTCTTCGGTGGTCAAACCCTGGTAGTAGTAGAGCTTGGCGACACGCAAGGCGAGCACGAATTCTTCGCCATCAATATTCGTAGCAGTCATCAGCTTTCCAGCCAGCCTTTCGAGCGTTCAGCGGCGCGTTGCCAACCCGAGTACATCTTGTCGCGGATGCTCGAGTCCATCTGTGGCGCGAAGCGTTTGTCCACGGCCCAATTGGTGCTCATGCCCTCGAGCGTGAACACGCCAGC
>JANOWZ010000405.1:0-1760 GCA_031418155.1 Deinococcales bacterium | reverse complement strand
GCAAATGCTCGGGCCGAAAGTTTCAAACAGCGCAACATAGCAGCGGTTCAGGCCGAGTTCGGGTAAAAACCGGGCGATGTTGCGAATCAGGGCGGGGATGTTCGCGTCGGACATCAGGGCGATGTCAAAGCCGTAATTGTGAAACCAACTCATGCCGGTTTGTTGATACAATCGATACCGTTGCTGCAAAACTTGTCCTTCGCTGAAGGTCATGGCCTGCGCTCGGCCCCACAGGGTCAAGGCTTTGCCAGAGGTTTGCGGCTCGAGGCTTGCAGGTATTTCGCTGGGCATTTCGGTCAGCAGGCGTTGCAGCACATCCTGCCAGAGCCGTGGTCCTTGGTTTTGAATCGGGTCGGATCGCATCCAGGTTCGCCAGGTTCGCAAAAAGGATTGACCGGTTTCGGCTGGTTGTTGAACCGAGCGTATGAACTGTTCGCGCAGCGTCTCGAGTCCCGGCGGATCTTCGGACGGGACGGCTTCCAGGGCATGGCTCGAGGTGCGCAATTTTTGAGTCGATTCACGAACCATCAGGGCAGATGGCAAATCGGTGACGGCTTGGCTCGACAGGCCATGAATTTGCTCGAGCATCCGTTGTGCGGCCTGAACGCCCAATTCAAACATTGGTTGACGCACGGTGGTCAATGACGGCAGGTTATGCCGACTCTGTTCGAGGTCATCAAAACCGCTCACGGCCATGTCTTCGGGCACGTTCAGGCCCGCCTCCTCGAGCGCCTGCAAAACGCCAAAAGCCATGTCGTCGTTGGCACAGACGATCACCTCGGCGAACATCTCGGCGGGCGTGTTGCCCCGCAACCAGTCGCGTGCAGCCTCATACGCTTTGATCGAAAAATACTCGCCGGTCAGCACGTCCTGTTCGCGCAACTCGAGGTTGTGTTCGATCAAGGCATCTCGAAAAACCTGTTCTCGGGCATCGCTGTCCGGTTCGCCAGGAAATCCGCGCATGAAGGCCAAACGTCGGTGGCCGCACCCTTCGATCAGGTGCCGCATCAAGTCCCGCATTCCGCTTGGGTGTTGCGAAACCACGCTGGGAATGCCCGGCAGCACCCGCCCGACACTGACGAGCGGCAATGGCGCGAAACGGGCGAAAAACCCGAGCAGTTCGTTATCGTTCAGGGTCGGACCCATCGAGCCCGCCAAGGCGATCACGCCGCTCAGGTGGGGTGAAATCAGGTCGTAAGCGGTGTTCGCGCCAGTAGAATCTTCACCCATCTCGGGCAGGTTGCGCTGGTTCAAATCCGTACCGATGAAGACCACGCTGGAATGACCGGCCTGCCCGAGTGTCATTTGAATGCCACGAATGATTTGACGGTGGTAGTCCGCCACGTAATCCGTCAGGATGCCAAAGGTGATGTTGTTTGGATTGGTCATGGGGTTCGGTTTCAGGTGATCGAATCGCAATGCAGCATAGGTGATCAATAACTTTAGTATTGGTCAATTTTGGTTTTGATTTTGGTCGGTCAGTTCCGTTTCTCGAGCAGCAAGCTCGGGCAGTAAGGCAGCCCAAACAAGAATCGAATCCAGGCTCGAGGTTGGCCTATCGGATCGCAAAACACCGCTAAATCCACCTGTGAATCCTGAACTCGAGGTGAAATACGGGGGTCTGGGGCCTCAAGTCACTGGTCTGTGAATGCTTGAAAACGGTCAACTGTTCGCAGGTTTTGCGATTGAAAACCGGGGAAACTGTTGTTTGAAGCTCGAATCACCGGTCAAACTGGTCTCGAGGTTTGGATTTTGTGGGC
>JANOWZ010000404.1:0-2214 GCA_031418155.1 Deinococcales bacterium | reverse complement strand
GATTGTGGAATAAATTTGGACCGTTGATGTTCTCGAGGATAATCTGAGGATGGTCGGGATGAACCTGCGGGACCGGCCTGGGACGATACTTCAATTGACCATAGTATTGTTAACATCGCCTGAACACGCTTTAAGAAGCTTCACGAAGTCTCGGGTTTGCGCTGCAATCGATCCCAGAAATCTCTAACGCCCGGGATTATCCCAGGATTGTGACCCAAATTGCAAGGGTACGCCCAGGAATACCGAAGAGCACGTTAAAACGCCAATACTTTAGCGTTGGAAAGCCACAGTAAACACACCCAAAGACCCAGATGAGACTTCAGGACTCGAGCCTGCCGAGATGGGCCGACTTCTGGCTTATTTCTGGCAATCAAGCTTGACCCGCAAACTCGGATTTGGCACGGTGAACGCCACACCTTTGGCTCGGGTGCCGTCACCCATCAACTTCGGGTTGATCTCGAGCAAGAACTTGACCGGCGTTTTAACCGCGTCCTCTTTGGTGCCGAACGGGTAGTAAAACTTCAGTTGATGAATTACGGGACCGCCCGGTGGCAGGCCCGCAAACGTGACCTTCTGAACATCCAGCGGATCGACCGGAATCGTGGTCGCATCAGCAAACGCCAACTGAATGCCCTGCCCGGTCGGATCGAACCCCGCATCGACCGGCGAGATCGTCGTTTTGCTGCCGTTGCGCACCTCGAGGGTTAAGCCCCAACCCAGTGTGTCAACATCCCTGGTGATCCGTTCAAGTTTGCTGGCCCGGATTCGCCAAACGCCATTGAACAATTCTTCGCCCAGGCAACCCTCGAGCGAGGCGCGTTCGTTCGCGCCACCGGCTACGGGCGTGGCTCCAGGCAGCGTCACCGCCAAGGCACCGTTCGAGCGCACCACCTTCAACCCGGCCTTCTCGAGCGCATCGAGCGGCAGGTACGTTTTGCCAGCCACCACAATCGCGGGTGTACCTGAGGCCTTTCCATTGATGGTCAATTTGAGCCTCGTGTCTGCCGCCAAAGCCAAACCGAGCAGTGCGAAACCAGCCAATACAAATTTTTTCATGCGTGTTCCTCCTATGGGAAACCGTACTTTACGCCCAGTCAGACGCCGGTCAGGTTCGCGGCCTCACTTGCCGCAGCCGATGCCAATGTCGCTGATGTCCTGCCCGGTCAACAACATCAACGGATTGCTGCCGTCTGCATTCACCACCCGAAGCTCATGTGCCCCGCTTGAGTTGCCAGGACGGTCCAACCACAAACTGACCACCCGACCATCTGGCAGCACGCACGGGCTGTTGTCATTATTCACGCTCGAGATTCGGGTTGCCGCCGCATCACCCTTCCTGGCCCGCCAGATTTGCTCACCGTTCCAACTCGCCTCAAAGGTCACGCTGCCATCGGCATTGAAGGCCGGATGATGTAACGCTCCGGCCTGAACCGAATCTCGAGAACGCGCATCGTTCTCAAAGACCCGCACAAATCCGGTGCCGTCGGTATTCAACTGGCAGATGTCGGTGCCTTCGTTTCCATACGGTACGTCGCCGCAATCGAAGACCACTTTTCCACCGTCGCTCGAGAGGCTCGGCTGTTCGTTGTACGTTGTGCCCAAGGTCGCCGTGATCGAACCCAGTCCGTTCCAATATGGGGGCATGCTTGTTTTTTGCAAGACGTTCAATCCCGAACCCGTAGCGGTCGCCACGGGATAAACGATCAACTCGCCACCGGAGGCCACGGTGGGCATTCCAGCCAAGTCCGTGATCCCATCAAACGGTGGATTTGGCCGCACAATTCTCGAAATCCTGACCAGACTCGCCGCCTTCGGATCGCTTGCGGGTGTAATGACCAGGCAACCGAGACCATCGCATTTCGGATCGGCATTCTGTGATTCCCAAACCAACCACGCGCCATCGCTGGAAATGTTGATGCGCCGATCAGGTTTGCGCGTGCTGCCCCAAACCAGTGCCGAGATGTTCTCTGGACTCGAGCCCGGATTTGCAGTGATCCGGTAGACATCGTTGCCAAGCGTGAAGACGATGGTGCCTTTCAAAGTGGCGGGCTCAGGTTTCGGTTTCGGATCGGGTGTTGGTGTGGGTTGTGCCGTTGAGTTTGGGCAAGCGATCAGCAAGGATGTGAAGACCGCAACCAGGAACAATTGAATTCGCATGATACACCTCGAGAAATCTAAATTTCGATTCATAAATGTTCAAGCTCGAGTCGAGCA
>JANOWZ010000403.1:0-3641 GCA_031418155.1 Deinococcales bacterium | reverse complement strand
TACTCCCAGGAATCACGGGCAAAGCGTTCTGCTTCATTGCTCAAACTGGTTGCAGAAATGCGAAGTCGGGGGTTCGATAAATCTTTTCGTGCGGGGCAACAAATGACAAATTTCATTGTGTCTCGAGCAAAAGAGAATGGTTTACGGCCAGAGCAGCCAAACATAAACTTCTCCGGTTCTGAACTCGGAGTCGATGTTGAAATCAACATTGATGGAAGGCATCGCGTGTTTCTCCCAGAAGGTGAATTCACTCCAGAAATCGAACAATGGTTCCGCCGTCTTGAAATGCAACCTGTTGATTGACTCGAGCGCCATCATCTTCTCCCTCGAGAAGTGGGTTTGATGGTTCTGGGATGCAACACCCAAACACCCAACAAACCATCTCGAGCATTTCAACCCAACCTTAAACGTTGCTTTTCAAGCCCGTCTTGATTTCACAGGAACACGCTTGGATTCACGCCAAAGAACGCTCCGAGTTTCTTCGCAACTGCCGCACCAACCCGTCGTTCGCCGCGCAAAATTCTCGAGAGGTTGCTTTGAGAAACCACACTTGAAAGGTCTTGTTGTTTCAAGTTGCGTTCGCCCATCAAATGCTCGAGCCATTCGCGTGGCGTGACCGGTTCTTTCGCCCAAGGGTCGTTTGTTTTTTCCCAGCGGCGCAAGTATTCGCAGGCCAGCCAGAACAGGGTTTTGATTGGTTCACGGTCGATGCTGTTTTCGCTCGAGAGTCGGCGTGTGAATCCGAGCAGTGCGGTGTATTCGCTTTCTGTGGTTGGCTCGAACAGTTCATGGCTGAGGGTTTGCCAGGTCTCGAGGGCGCGTTGGTATTGAATCATGCCGGTCTTCCTCCCTGTCTTGATCCCAAGATGCACCTCACGGGCGGGATCGCTCATTCCAGCGTTCGTATTCCCGGTGCGTAAAAACGTATTTGATGTACGCGGTTTGATTTTCGTAATTGACAAAGCAGATCACACGGAAATGGTTTCCGGCCACGTCAAAGATGTGTACCGGGTCGCCTTGGTCGTTGCGGGCGACATCCACAACGAAGGCTTGATGGAGCGAGGCGAAATGGGGGTGATCGTTGCGGCGCAGGGCGTTGTACCACTCACGCAGGGCGGTTTCACTTTCGGGGTGTTGCTCGATGAAATCGCGGACGGTGCGTGGCGCGATCACATTCACAAAAGCATATTATGTTAATTGGCATAATATGTCAATATCTTGATTTGAAGTTACGACCCAGACTTTCGAGATTTTCATCCCTCGAGAGGTGGGTTTGATGGCTCCGGGATTTCACACCCGAACACCCAACAAATCCCCTCGAGCACTTCTGCTACAATCCTCACCATGACCATGCTTGAAGACCTCAAATCCTTACCCATCACCGAGCGTGCAGACTTGGCTCAAGCCCTGTGGGACAGCGTGCTCGAGCAGCAAGATCGACTGCCTTTGCCAGAATCGCACCGTGCAGAACTCGAACGCCGTCTTCGCAACCCTGAACCCAAATACATGACCTGGGAAGAGGCCAAATCGCGGCTGTTCAAGAAGTGAAACCCTGGGTGGTCCTGCGGGCCGAGGCGCTCGCCGACATCGAACAGGCCCAAATTCATTTTGGTCACGTCAGCGAAGAACTCGAATCCCGTTTCTCACTCGAGTTGGAACGTTGCATCGAGCAGATTCGAAATTTTCCAGAATCGCATCCGGTGATGCTTGTCAATGTTCGGCGGGCTTTGTTGATTCAATTCTCGATTGCTGTGTACTACATTCCGCATCAGGATTCGGTGGAGATCATGGCGGTCATGGATGCCCGACGCGACCCTCAGAAGTGGCAGGACAGGATTTAGGGCCTTGGAGTCACCCTCGAGAGGTGGGTTTGATGGTTCCGGGATTTCACACCCGAACACCCAACAAATCCTCTCGAGCATTTCAACCCAACCTCACGACCGATCCCACCAACTCGAGCGTTCACGGCTGGTGTGCAAACAACCCACAATCAGAATCTCATCGTCAGCCGCACGGAACAACACGACGTAAGGAAACTTGCGCAACAACGTGCGCCGCACCTGCCCACGCGAAATCGGGAAGACTTCCGGGTGACGTTCAATCAACGAAAAACTCGCATCCACCGACCGCATGAATGCCGCGCCAAGCCCGTACCCTCGAGCGTCATACCAAGCTTGCGCCTCGAGCAAATCCAATTCGGCCTGTTCGGTCAGGACCAACAACGGCATCAGGGTTTGATCAACCGTTCGCGTACTCCCGTCCAGGGCCGACCGCTTCCAGGGTTCGCGTCATACGCCTCGAGCCGCCGGTCAATCTCGGCGCGTTGCGCGTCCGAAAGTGGTGGTGCGGCCTCATCTTCGAGGATACTGTCCCAAATGTCCTCGAGAAGCTGTAAGCGTTCAGTCACGCTCAATTCACGGATGCTGGGGGGAAGCGCAATCATGGGTTCATGGTAGCGCATCGTTATGAAAATCTCGAGTCGTCACACCCGAACACCCAACAAAACCCCTCGAGCCATCTGCTACAATCCCCACCATGACTGGCACGCTCAACATCGTGGTCGAACAACACCCAGACGGTTTCGTTGCCTACCCACTCGGTGTGAACGGTGTGATCGTTGGACAAGGTGACACGAAAGAAGCCGCACTCGAAGATGTGCAAAGTGCCATCGCCTTTCACCTCGAAACGTTCGGCCCGCACAGCCTCGAGATTGCCGATCCGGTTCTGGCGGCGTTTCTGGTTGAAGCTGAGGTTGCGTAACCTTGGACAAATTTCCTGTCGATGCACCTTTGCGCCGGGTTTTGTGAACACTCGTGGCGTTGGGTTTCGTGCTCGTGCGTGAGGGCAATCACATCGCCATGCAACGCGAAAACGAAGGTGGCACGCGAACACCATTGACCTTACCGAACCATCTCACCATCAAAGGTTCGACGCTGCGAACGATCTGCACGCAATCCGGCATCACTCGAGACGAATTTTTGACCGCTTATGAGGACAGTTGATCTCGAGCATCTCCACCCAACCTCAAACCTCAAAACTCGAGCGTGACCGTTCCCACCGGATTTCCCTCGAGCGCGTACTTCACCAACTCCTTGGGCCGCAACGCCACACCAATCGAGTAGCCCCGGATTTCCTGACCGTCCGGGCCGGTCGTTAACCGTGTCGGCACGTTCGTCCCGATCACCGTCATACCAGATTTCAAATGCCGATGAAACTCGAGTTTGACTTCTGGGATCATGCCGAGAGCACTTCTGTCCTGTACGCGAAACAGGCGTTCAAATCATCCCCAGTCACGTACGGGAAATCCTCGAGAATTTCGGCTCGGGTCATGCCGCCCGCGAAGGATGACATCACATCACATCTTGCACGGTGATTCGCATTCCACGGATGCAGGGTTTACCACCGCGTTTGCCTGGTTCAAAAGTGATGATCTCCCGCCAGTTCATGCCCGGATTGTAGCACCAGGCCAAACTCGAGAAGTGGGTTTGATGGTTCCGGGATTTACACCCGAACACCCAAAATCTCGACGCGGCATATTTCCAAGTTCAGTCCGCTTCAAGTTCTGGAACCAGCGTTTTCGGCTCGAGTTCACCCTCGAGTTCCGGGTCCGGTTCGCGTTCACTGTGCGGGTTCGGGTCCAC
>JANOWZ010000402.1:0-8062 GCA_031418155.1 Deinococcales bacterium | reverse complement strand
CCGCACTCGAACGGGCGGATCGAATCGTGCTGCTCGAGCATGGTCGAATCACGCATTCGGGAACGCTCGAGAACCTGCTGACGGTTTCGCCGGAAATGCGGGCGATTTGGTCCGGTGATCTCGAGGGTTCTGAATTGCTCGGCTGATTTTGGCTGTGGCATTCTGGTTTCGGGTTTTTGTTTTGCTTCAGAGCAAGATCGGTAGACTCGAGGTGCTGTCATTCGCGTATCGTTGAACGCCTCGCGGGTTAAGCTCGAGCAAGATTCAACTTGGAGGTCAGTATGTTGAGAATTGCCAACGCACCGTGCTCGTGGGGCGTGATCGAAGCGGTTGAGGGTCAACGCACCACCTACGTCAACGTCATCGACGAGATGAGCGAGGCTGGCTACGACGGCACGGAACTCGGTGATTGGGGTTTCATGCCGACCAATCCGAACTTCTTACGCGCCGAACTCGAGGCTCGAAAATTGAAATTGCTGGCCAGTTGGGTCAGCGTCTTCCTGCACGATCCATCCCGTCACGCGCAAAGCGAGGCGGACGCGGTTCGCACGGCGGGATTGCTCGCCGCCGTTGGTGGACCAAACGCGCTGGTTGTCCTCGGCAACGATCCGTACACCGATCCGGTTCGCACGCTCAACTCGGGCCGGATCACGCCAGAGATGGGCATGAGTGAAACGCAATGGCAGGTCTTCACCGATGCCGCGAACCGCATCGCTCGAGCCGTGAAGCGCGAGACTGGATTGCGCACCGTCTTTCACCATCACATCGGCACCTGGATTGAAACGCCCGCAGAGACGGCGCGGCTCCTCGAGATGACCGATCCCACGGTGCTCGGATTGTGCTTCGACACAGGCCATTACAGTTTCGCTGGCGGCGATCCGCTTCTTGGCATCGAACGCCACAAAGATCGGATTTGGCATGTGCATTTCAAAGACCATCAGCCCGAGATTGCCGCCCGCTCGAGGCTCGAGGGTTGGGATGGGGTGCAGTCTGTCGGTCAAGGTGTCTTCTGTGAACTCGGCAAGGGGAATGTGAATTTCCCGGCGGTCAAAGCGAAGCTCGAGTCCATCGGGTATGACGGTTGGATTGTCGTTGAACAAGATGTGCTGCCCGGAATGGGCAATCCCAAAGACAGCGCCAAGCGGAACCGTGAACACCTGCGAAGCTTTGGGTTGTAACCAGATGATTTCGCTTTCACTTTCGTTTTGAATGCTTTTTCTTGACAATCGAAACGTTCAGAAATAGACTTTCTCGATCTTGAAACAAGACAACCCGCGTTTGACAAACCATTGATCGCCCTCGAGACCCGTCATGCGCACGGACTCGAGGGCTTTCGTTTTGACCCCAGCAACGCCACCAGGAGACCAGGAATGAACACGATTCGATTGACCGTCGCACAGGCCATCATCAAGTACATCGCCGCGCAATACGTCGAACGACCAGACACAAATGGGACTGTCACCGAACAACGCTTCATCGCGGGTGTTTGGGGCATCTTCGGTCATGGAAACACCGCCGGGATCGGGCAGGCGCTCGAGGAATTCTCGAACGAATTGCAATTGCCTCACTACCGTCCACAGAACGAACAAAGCATGGTTCACACCGCGGCAGCCTACGCCAAGCACGTCAACCGGCTCGGCACGTATGCCTGTGCCAGCTCCATCGGACCCGGTTCGACCAACATGGTCACGGGTGCGGCGCTCGCCACGATCAACCGCTTGCCGGTGCTGCTGCTGCCAAGCGATTACTTCGCCAATCACCTGCCCGATCCAGTCCTTCAACAAATCGAACACCCAACCGAACGCGACAGCAGCGCCAACGATGCCTTCCGGCCCGTCTCGAGGTATTTCGACCGCATCTCGCGGCCCGAACAAATCATCTCGAGTTTGCCCGAAGCGTTCCGCATCCTGACCGATCCTGCCGAGACCGGAGCAGTCACCCTGTCATTGCCTGAGGACGTGCAAACCGAAGCTTACGAGTACCCGCCCGAGATGTTCGAACGTCGCGTTTGGCGAGTGCGCCGACCCGTGCCAGAACCCGAACTGATCGAGAAAGCCGTCGAATTGATTCGTGCCGCGAAACGCCCGTTGATCGTTGCCGGTGGTGGCGTGACCTACGCCGGCGCGAACGCCGAACTCGAGCAGTTCGTCTCGAGCACCGGCATTCCCGTTTCGGAAACGCAATCGAGCAAAGGCGTGCTGCCCTGGGACCACGCGATGAACCTCGGCTTGGTCGGAACGGTCGGCTCGAGCGCTGCGAACAAAATTGCTCGAGATGCCGATTTGATCATTGCGATTGGTACACGCCTCGCCGATTTTCCGACCGCCTCAAAAACTGCGTTTCAACATCCCGATTTGAAAATCATCGGCATCAACGTCGTTCCGATGGACGCGCACAAGCAGGGCGCATTGCCCGTGGTCGGCGATGCGAAACGAACCTTGATCGCCTTGACCGAAGCACTCGAGGGACACCAAGTTGCGAAGTCGTACCAGACGAAAATCTCGAGTTTGAAAAGTGAATGGGATGCCATCGTCGATGATTTGCGAACCGTCAAAGACCCGAACAACCTCGCGCAATCTGAGGTGATCAGCATGGTCAACGAAGTCGCGGGCGGCGATGGCGTGATGATTTGTGCCGCCGGATCAATGCCCGGCGACCTGCCCAAACTCTGGCGCTCGAGCGATCCAAAAAGCTACCACCTCGAGTACGGATTCTCCTGCATGGGGTATGAAATTCCCGCTGGCATTGGTGTCAAACTTGCCGAACCAAACCGCGAGGTTTACGTGATGATCGGCGACGGTTCGTACCTGATGATGAACTCCGACATCGTAACCGCCGTACAAGAAGGCTTGAAACCGATCATCATTTTGGTGGACAACCACGGCTACCAGAGCATCCACAGCCTGCAACGCTCGCAGGGCACGAAACACTTCGGGCTCGAGCTTCGATACCGTACAGAAAATGGTCGGCACGATGGCGAGTACATCCCCGTGGATTTCGCCGCGCACGCCGCCGCGATGGGCGCTCGAGCCTTCAAGGCGACGACCGAAGGCGAATTCAAGAAGGCGCTTGCCAAAGCGAAAAAGGCGGATCGCATCAGTTTGATTCACGTCTTCGTCGATCCAGAAAAACGGGTTGGCGGATTTGAATCTTGGTGGGATGCGCCGCCCGCCGCGACCTCGAAACAAAAATCTGTCCGTGATGCTCGGGCCAAATACGAGAAGGGTTTGCAAAAGCAACGCGCCGTGATTCGGGTGACGAAGTGATCGATGTTTTTGTAGGGGCAACCCCCATGGTCGCCCAGCCGTGTTCGAGCCGAGGTAAAAAATGACTCCCATCGACCTGATCACGATGGGCCGCTCGAGCATTGATTTGTACTCGAACCAGATGAACGTGCCGTTTGTCGAGATCGAAAGTTTTGCCGCTTACGTCGGTGGCAGCCCCACGAACATTGCGGTCGGAGCGCATCGTCTCGGGCTCGAGACTGCACTGCTGACCGCGCTCGGTGACGACAAGACTGGCGATTTCGTTCTGAACTTCCTCGAGCGTGAGGGCATCGTCACCAAGTACATTCCGCGCAAGGTAGGACATCGCACCAGCGCCGCCGTGCTCGGGATTGAAGCGCCGGATCGGTTGCCACTGACCTTCTACCGTGACAATTGCGCCGATGTCGAAATCACGATTGATGATGTCATGGCAACACCAATCACTGAGGCTCGAGCCCTCGAGATTTCTGGCACGGGCCTTGCGAAAGAACCCGCAAAGAGTGCGACGTTTTTTGCGGCTGAACGCGCAAAAGCCGCTGGAAAAACCGTCTTCATGGACATCGACTTTCGTGCCAACCAATGGCATGATCCTCGAGCGTTCGGCGTGAATGTCCGTGCAATCTTGCCGCTGGTCGATGTGGCGATTGGAACCGAAGAAGAAATCAACGCGGTCGGCCTGACGGAACTCACAGATTTGAGAATCGAGAATTCACAGATTCAAGCCCCAACCATTCACGGCAATCTCGAAGCGAACATCAAAATGATCCTCGAGCGTGGCCCGCAAGCCCTCGTGGTCAAAACCGGTTCTCGAGGTGCGGAGGTTCACTTGCGTTCCGGCGAGGTCATCACCGTGCCAGGTTTCCCGGTCGAGGTTTACAACACCGTCGGTGCGGGTGATGCCTTTGGCAGCGGCTTCATTTACGGTCGCATGACCGGTCACGATTGGTACAAAAGTGCCCGTCTCGGCAACGCCTGCGGAGCCATCGTCGTTACCCGTCACGCCTGCGCGAACGCCATGCCAACGCTCGAGGAAGTCATGACCCTGATTGAATCTCGAGGCGGTTTTTAAACAAAATCCGTAGGGGCGTTGTGCGAAGCACACTGACGTGCGACGCTTGGCTCGCCCTGCTTTTCACGCGACGAGGCAAATCATGAAACTCCTACAAAAACCAAACCAGAACTCCCAAGTCATCCACGAAGTCACACCTACAAGCGCCAACTGGGATCACCTGTCGTTCAAAGTCATCAAGCTCGAGCCTGGTGAAACGTACAGTGGAAACTCGAGCCATTGCGAGGAGATGATTGTCTTCATTTCTGGTCACGCTCGGGCCAGCGCTGGCGGTCAGGAGTTCGTAATTGAGGGCCGCTCGAGCGTTTTTGAGGGCTTGCCGTATGAGTTGTACGTGCCGCCCCGAACCGCGTATTCGGTCACGGCAACCTCGAGCCTGGAGTTCAGTGTCGGTGGTGCGCCTGCCGAAGGGAAATTCCCGGTTCGTTTGTACTCGCCTTCAGATTTTCAAACCGAGATGCGTGGCGGTGCGAACGTCACCCGTCAAGTCGTTCACCTGACCGGTCCCGGCATCGATGTCGAAAAACTCTGGATGTTCGAGGTCTACTCGCCCTCTGGGAACTGGTCCGGTTTTCCACCACACCGCCACGATGGACGCATGGGCTCGAGCTACCTGGAAGAAACGTATTACTTCAAGATCACGCCAACGGACGGTTTTGGTGTCTTTCGCGTCTACACGGGCGACACCGATTTGGACGAGGTGATGATCACTCGAGATTCGGATTTGGTGCTCGTGCCGGAGGGCTACCATCCGGGTACAACCGCACCCGGATCGAATTTGTACTTTCTGAATTACCTCGCCGGTCCGACCCGTGATTACACCGTCGTTAACGATCCCGCTTACGATTGGGTCAAAGACGATTGGAACGGAAACGCGCTCGAGTTGCCGATTGGCAAACCGTGACCCGAGAACCGAAACTCGAGGTCAGGTTTTCCCTTTCAGCTTTCAGCTTTGGCCCTTTGCCGCCCTCCCATGACTGAATCCCGTCGATCTGGAATCATTGATTTGCTCGAGCGTGAAGGCAACGTTCGGGTCGAGGATTTGGCCGCGCAGTACGAGGTCAGTTTGGTCACGATCCGCAAAGACCTGGCCGAACTTGAATCTCGAGGTTTGTTGCAACGCACGCATGGCGGTGCGGTGTTCACGCACAAGAGCCGGTTTAATCCGAGCTTCCGCGAGAAACTGCATTTGCAGGCGAACGAAAAATCAGCGATTGCGCTCGCGGCCCTCGAGTTTGTGCGCGAGGGTGACGCGATCATCTTGGATGCGGGCAGCACAACGCTGGCTTTGGCGAAGGCGCTCAAAGGAAATTTCGCGTCGTTGTACGTCCTGACGAACAGCACCGCAATTGCACTCGAGTTGATCGGAACAGATTGGGAGGTGGTGCTGGTCGGCGGGCAGGTGCGCCATCACAGTCTCGCCTTGATCGGCCCGAGCACGGTCACGGTGCTCGAGGGGTATCATGTCGATAAAGTCTTTCTGGGTGCGACCGGTGCGAGTTTGGACCGGGGCTACACCACACCGAATCCGCTCGAGGCGCAAACCAAACGGGCGATGGTCGCGGCGGCCCGTGAACGCTTCGCGCTGGTCGATGCGAGCAAACTGGGTCATGCGACACTCTCGAGTTTTGCGCGAATCGATGAGGTGGACACGCTCATCACCTCGCAGCTTGCACCCAGCGAATTCCTGACCGGACTCGAGGCTCGTGGGCGAACGTTCCATCTCGCACCATTGTCGGACTGAACATATATTCTGGGTTCAGGCTAGACTCGGGCCGTGAGTGATTTCTTGTGAGGTCCAATGCTGCTGAGCCGTTGCCGCGTATTACCGTGGCATTGATCGCGGTGTATGCGCTGGTAATGGTGCTCGAGGCAGTCGTTTCGGGCACGCCGTTCAATCTGGCATTGATTGATCCCTCAATTGATGCTTTGGCTGCGCTCGGCGGCAACGCGCACAGCTTGACGATCACTGGTGGCCAATGGTGGCGCTTGCTGACCTCAACCCTCTTGCATGGGGGCATCACGCACTTGGGTTTCAACTCGCTGGCGACCTGGAACATCGCCGGTCAACTCGAGCCTCGAGCGGGGTGGCGGGCGTTGCTGGCGACGTTTACACTCACCGGCTTATTCGCCTCGCTGACCTCCGTGCTGGTCAATCCTCGAGAGATCATCGGCATTGGTGCGTCTGGCGCGATCTTTGGAATGCTCGGCTTCATCGTGGTTTGGGGTGTCTCGAGCGTGCCGCAGTTTGTGCAACAGATTCAACGCAACTTCATCATGCTGCTGGTCGTGGTTGGCTCGAGCGCGATTATTCCCGGTGTGGACAACGTGGCACACATTGGTGGGCTGTTGGCAGGCCTGATCCTCGGCTTTTTCTGGGAACGCTTGTCCGAGACCATCAAAACAGGTTTGGGACTCTCGAGCGCTGTGGCGTTGCTGGCCGCCCTGGGCATGATCGCACTGCAATCGTTTCCATTGTTGTTGCGTTGAGGTCTCTCTATTCCCCTGTTCGTGGTCGAGGTAGAATCCCCAAACCTCGAGTCAATTCACCTCGAGCCTGGAGGTTCTTATGTGGCCGTTTGGAAAATCAATTGCAGATCGTGTTCGTGACAACCTCAACAATGACACCGTGATGTCCAACTTCGGTTTGGATGTCAGCGAACGCGGTGGGGTCGTGGCGTTTAGTGGCAACGTGCCGAATGCGCGTTTTGTCGATTTGCTTTCGACCTTCACCTCGGGCATTCACGGCGTGAACGGTGTGAACACCAGCGGCGTGACCTTCCCGGCGCAATCGGTCGAAACGACCTCGAGCCCGGAATCCGAGACGACCGAACCCGAGGTTGAGGCGCAAATCCAGGCGGTCATCAACGCTTCGGCACTCGCCAAGGCCGTTCATCGGGCCTTGCGCAACAACGGCGAGTTGAAGGACGATCCGATTGATGTCTTGCAGTCCGGCAGTGGCGTGGTCTTGCGTGGTGCGGTCGATTCCGACCACGAGCACAATTTGGCCGTACAGATCGCACAGGGCGTATCTGGCGTGAACAGCGTCGATGACACGGATTTGAAGGTTGAGGAAAACGCCAAGGCCAAAGCGCAGGCTGAGGTGGCGGCGGCGGGTGGCGGCGCTCCGGTTAACATCCCGGACGAATGGCACATTGTCGCCCCAGGCGAGACGCTTTCTGGGATCGCGCAGGAATACTACGGTGATGCGGGCAAGTACAAGGATTTGGCGCACGCGAACAACATCATGAACCCGGACAAGATTCGCGTTGGTCAGAAAATTCAGATTCCCCGCTGAATCATACCAAGTCGTGATTGAAAGCAGCGGTTTTCTGCTTTCAATCCGAGGTGAGCGAGTGACGAAAAATCAAGTCGTCTTACTGGTCGTGTATCCGAAGGAGACCGCCAGTTTTAAAGACGACTTGATATCACCAGTCAAAACTTGGACTTTCAGGACGTTGTCTTGAGCATGGTTCGGATTCCGTCGCGCTTTGCTTCTCGAAGTCCAAGATTTTGACATGAAAACCGCTGAACCCAAAAGAGAAGGCCCGAGGCAGTGTTCGCCTTGAGCCTTTTTGTTGATGCTTAAACCTTCACAGTCAGAACTCGCCGACCAATTCCGGGCGTTCAAAGGCGATCTGACCATTCTCAAGCGAGATGCGAACTTCACCTTCCGGGATGGTCAGGACGGCCATCGAGAGTGGGTCTTCGATTTCGGTGCGGATGA
>JANOWZ010000401.1:0-4076 GCA_031418155.1 Deinococcales bacterium | reverse complement strand
CAGCTTGAAAGGAGGTGAAACACCCGTGCCAGCCGTGACCCTTGCCGTGCCGATTCCGCCCGAACACCTCGAAGCCTGGCGGCGGTTCATCCAAGAACTTGCCCTTTCCAAACGGCCCGAGTTTGAGCGTTCGCGCAAAACAGCCGGGGTCAGTGCCGAGAGCATCTGGCTGGTTGCGGGCATTGCGGTCTGGTGGCTCGAGGCCGAAGATCCCGAGGGCGCGATCTTGTGCTTGGCCGCGTCCGATCAGCCGTTTGATCATTGGTTTAAGCGGCAAGTGCATGACCTGGTTGGGCTCGAGTTGATCGAACTGCTGGTGCAATCGCGCACTGAGCTGGTACTCGAGTGGAACGGGTGAGCTTCGTGCTGTTTTGAGAATTGTCCATGGCTCGTTCATGGCTCGTTTTCTAAGGTTCAACCCAGATACGCAAACAACGCCAGGTCTTACCCATAAAGGAGGAGGATTTTGGAAGTCGAAATCACCGCTGTATCAGGGGAAAGTCAATCTCGAGATCTTCAGAAAGTGAGGAAGCACATGAACACACGGAACGTTTCACAATGGCTGGTGCTTGGCCTGTTAAGCGCGTCTGTACTGGGAGCGGCACTGGCAACTGGAAAAACCGAACTCGCAACACAAGCTCGAGCCTCGAGTGCAGCCGTCGAAGCACAACAAGCAGTAGTTCAATCCGTTTTCTTGCAAGGAGCAGTAGAAGCACTCGAAGTTTATGATGTCAAACCTCCGACCATGCTTGTTCACACGACTGGAAGCGGCGAGTCGCCGGTGCTTGGTCAATATAAAGTGACTTGGGAATTTACGGTCAACGTCGACAGTGGATTGGGCATTGGATCGGCGCATTTCGTCGCCGAAAATGGAGACAAACTTGACACCAAGTCTATTGGACAAGGCGATCAACTGATGAACATCCTAAATCATGCTCGAGTCACTGAGATTCATACCATTACCGGTGGCACGGGTCGTTTTGCAGGTGCAACAGGTTGTTTTTCTTTAGAGCGCATCGTGAACACGACGACTGGAGCAACCAGTGGCTGGTTTCACGGGACAATCGTGTATGCAAAGATGAAATAACCAACATACCCTCAAGCACGAAACCGCCAAAAGCTCGAGCACATGAAACGCTCGAGCGGAAGGGGTAAACACCGACAGCATCGTTCAGATCAAGGAGGAATGGTATGCGAAACGCACGAATGATTATGTCCATCATTGTGATTGGTGTACTGACGGCACTGACCGCGACCATCTCTTCGGTTGCTCAATCCAGCACACCCAGCATTGTCGGCACCTGGGAAACCACCGTCGCCCCAGCGGGGGGCACTCCATCAACCCCCTTTCAGTCGATGCTGACCTTATTTGCCGATGGCAACGTGGTCGAAGTCAACGCCAGGAACCCAGCCGTCACCGCACCCAGACGTGGGGTTTGGACTGGCTCGGGCAACGCTTACCTGATGACCTTTAACCTCTTCAGCTTCGACGAGAAGGGCAAAAACACCGGGAAGATCAAATCCTACCTTTCGATCAGCATGGATGGTCCCAACCGGTTCACCTGTACCTTCACGGCGGATGCGATTGACCTGACGGGCAAGGTGACGAAAAAGGTGGCCTCTGGTACTTGCGAAAGCACCCGGCTCGAGATTGGGCAACCCTGAACGGTTCTGTTGCGGCTCAAGACCGACCCTTCACACTCATCTCCAATCAGTCAGGAGTGATTTATGAAAACTCGAAATCTCGTCCTTCAAGCGCTGTTTGTTCTGAGTTTAGTTGGGAGCGGTATCGCTCAAACACCGTTGCAGATGATCTCGAAACTGGATGGTGGAGCCAATCCGTTCAAGGAGCCCATAAGCATCGCCCTCGACCCACAAGGCAATCTGTACGTGGCAGATTCGGCCAATCACCGCATCCAGAAGTTTGATGGCCAGGGCAAACTGCTCAGCAAATGGGGTGGTCTGGGCCAGAGGGATGGTCAGCTCAATTGCGAACCCTATAGCTTCTGCGGGGTGGCGGTGGACTCGAGCGGCCACGTCTACGTCACCGACAGCAACAACAATCGTGTTGAAAAGTTTGACTCGAGCGGCAAGTTTCTGAGCACATTTGGCAGCACAGGCTACGACAACGGTCAGTTCACCAATCCCTTCGGCATCGGCGTGGACCGTCAGGACAACATTTACGTATCTGATGATAACTTCCGTATTCAAAAGTTTGACTCGAGCGGTAAGTTCCTGGCCAAGTGGGGTGGCCCTGGCATTGGCGACGGTAAGTTTGGCGTCGTCATCCGCATCGCATTTGATACGCAAGGGAATATCTTCGTCACCGACATGGGCAATGGTTTGCAGAAGTTTGATGCGAACGGCAAGTTCCTGGCCAAATACAAGACCTGTGGGAAAGACCTGATCATCGGAGCGATGGGTTTGGCGTTGGATGCCCAAGACAACCTCTACGTCTTTGAGATGTTGAACAATCACCTGTGCAAGTTTGACAGCAGCGGGCGCTTCGTGGCCTTGTGGGATGGGTTCAATCCCGGAGAAGGGATAGGGATCGCCATCGATCAGCAGGGGAACATGTACGTGGCCCAAGGCAGTGGTCTCAATCTGGTGGTCAAGTACCGCAAACCCTAAAGCGTGGCTGCATCACGTTCAAAACACAACGTGAAAGGATCGGGCACCCTCGAGCCACGCCTCTCACCGCTCCAACCCAGCAAGCCCGAGCGATTCCGGGCCAGGTTCGAGCACCCAGACGGATCAGGGTGCTCGAGCGCCCTGATCTCACCCCATCGAATTCTTGCTGCACAGCCCATCAGGACTCGAGAAAGGAGATCTAATGTTCACACGAGCGGGAATCCCGGCTGGAGCTTTTTGTTGGTCAGTGTTTTGCTGGCCACCGCGCAATTGATGCCTTCATCCGCTGCAACTGGAACGTCAAGGACGATGGCGCGATACGGAACTGGCGCAACTCGAGCAGGATGTTGAACCCCAAGCAATTTTGCACGAGATGGATTTGGCGCAACGCCGTGCGAACACTGCGAAGTAATCCTCAAGAATCGCTTGAGCATTCGATCAACCTTGCGTTTCGTGTGACATTACCGATCCAAGATTGGCCTGAACTGTCGCCTGTTGAACCCGTTCTGGTTTCTCTTGTTCGACCTCGAGTGCCCGAATCAGCAAGACCGGAATTTCGGCGTGATGGATCACGGATTCGGCGACACTGCCGATCAAGAATTTCATCACGCCCGTTCTCGCGTTCGTGCCCATGACGATCAAATCCGTGTCGGTGCGCCTCGCGTGGCGCAAGATCGTGCGGTTGACCGCCTCGAAACCGGCCCGCAATTCGCTGAGTTCCACCTGTTCAGGCTCGAGTGATTCCATTCCAATTTGATCCAATGCCTTGCGCATGATTTGGCGTGTTTCGGATCGCATCTGCTCGTTGTAAACTGGTTCAAGATCAAGTTCTCCGAAGACCACCGCCGGATCAACCGTGACGTGCAAGAACTCGAGTTTTGCTGGCAAGCGTTGCGCCAGTTCTATCGCGTGCGCAATGACCGTGTGCCGGATTTGGTCCGCATCGATGGGCACCAGAATGCGTTTGAAGTTCGGTGCTATGGGCCGTTCGGTGTGGCGAACAAACATCACTGGAATCGGTGTCTCGTGCGCGACCTGTTCGGCGACACTGCCCCAAATGGCTCGAGCCAGCCCTTCGCGCCCGTGCGTGCCCATGACAATCAAATCAGCGGCTTCGTACTCGGCAGTTTGGCAGATGGCTTTGGCCGTGTTCGGTCCGGTTGCCAGGTTTGGCGTGGCGTGAAGCTCGAGCGCTTTGGCTTTGTTCGCCCAATGTTCCACCAGTGCATTGCCGACCACACGTTTGCTGCGGTGGCGTTCGTCTGGCGTGAAGGACACGCCCTGATCAACCACGTTGGTGAAGGTCAGGTTCGCCCGCAATCGTCGTGCCAATTCCAGGCCGACCCGTGCCGCCTGATCGCTGCTGGGGCTGCCATCCACCGGAATCAGAATCTCTTTAAGCATCACAAACCTCCGTGCAACAAGTCTCGAGGGTAAGCATTACC
>JANOWZ010000400.1:0-10391 GCA_031418155.1 Deinococcales bacterium | reverse complement strand
CCGTGCTTGGCAATCAACCGCTCGAGAAATCGCAAGCGTTCGGGTTTGAAAGGATTCGCACTCGTATTTGAATTTTGAAAGCTCGAGCCGCGCCAACTCATCAACACGCCGGGTTCGGGGATCTCGAGGAGCGGTACGGATTCGCTGGCCCGCAAAAACCAATCCCAATCCCAGTAGTTGCCCATTTGAGTATCGAACCGTCCGAGCATGCGGTGCAAGGCCCGAGGGTACGCCACGCCGGAAGTCAGGATCGTGTTGTCACGGCGCAAACTTTCTCGAGTGGTTGGTGGCGCGAAAACCTCGCGTTCAACCTCGAGCCAGCCATCACCGAAGTTGTCCTCGTGAACCAACCAGCCGTGACGGAAGGCCAAACCCGGAGTCTTGAGCAAGGTTTCAACGACGCGCTCGAGGTGCTGCGGATCGCACCACCGGTCATCATCGTCGAGCAGGTGAATGAACCCGCCACGGGCAAGCTCGAGCGCCATGTTTCGCGCCTCGACGTGCCCGCTGCCAGGATTCAAAACCGCGATCACCTGGGGGTCATCGATCAGTTCAACCATGCGCAGGCCGCTGCCGTCGCCATCATCGACCACGATCATCTCCCAAGCCTCGAGCGATTGAGCCCGCACCGATTCGATGCTGCGCTCGAGCAATTCGGGCCGATTGCAGGTCGACGTGATGATGCTGATGATGGGACTGATGACCGGTTCCATACCCGGAGTTTGCGCCAAATCTGTCAACGGCTTGTCAACTCGAGGTAGAAACGCTTTGTTTTCACGGCAATCTGATCCCAATAAAAATCCTCGAGTGGCGCGACTTGATCACGCACCGTTCGACTTACCGCAAGTGCATTTCGCAAATCGCTCGCCTCGAGATCACCGTTGAAAAGTTGCAACCAATCACCACCCATTTTTTGTGCAAGTTCCGGCAAACTGCCGATGGCTGGCGCGAGCACCGGACGGTCAAACGACAGCGCCAACAATGCGCTGCCCGAATTCAAAATTTGGCGATACGGCAGCACGATCAAATCGGCAGCGTTCAAGAAAAGTTGAAAGCGATCATCGGGCACGAAACCAAACACCAGATGGACTCGAGCATCACGTGCTGCCAGCGTCTCGAGATGCGGCGCATCTTCGGGCGGAACGGGTTTACCCGTGATTAACAGTCTGGCATCGCCCTCGAGTTTGCCGAACGCACTAAGCAATTCGGGGATGCCTTTGTAGGCGCGAACTTGACCGACGAAGGCGAGCACCGGAACCTCGAGCGGCAAGTTGAGCGATGCTCTCGCCTGATCTCGAGAGATCGCATTCGGATAGGCACTTCGATAATGCCCATGTGGAATCACTGTGATTGCAACATGCTCGAGACTTGAATGCTTTTCGAGCAACGCGGCACGAGAATGGTTCGAAAGTGCAATCACACCATCGAGCGAGGCGCAGAACTTATCCCAAAATTCATGCTCGAGCTTCGCGTGTATTCCGGCGTGTGCCTGCAAATTGTGTGCCGTCCAAACCACACGCACGTTCTGCGCTCGAGCCAATCTGACGGCCTCGAGCACCAGATTGATGCCGCTCGGATCGGGCAGGTTTAGTGGTGATTCGGGCCAATGCAAATGCAAGACATCAACTTGCTCGAGATCGACAAGATTGCCTGCCCACTCCAGGACTCGCACGCCAATCTGCTCGAGCGCGCCATACAAAAGTGAATTGTACGGATTCAAATCTCGGTTTGCTCGGGCGGGCCAAGCGAGCACACGCATTCGAGGATCATACTGTTGTTCGGGCTTGCACTCCCATGACACGAATGTTTTTTACTCGAGGCATGTCTGGAATCGCACCAGTCGTCTCGTCGTCAGCTTCCTCCCCAGTCCTGGCTGCGCCCGCTTCTATCGATCCGCTTCTGATCGCCGTCATCGGTGCGGGATATGTCGGCCTGACCACGGCGGCGGCGTTCGGCTTGGCTGGTCATCGCGTGATCGTGGTCGAAAACAATCCTGAAAAACTCGAGATGTTGCGCGACGGACGCGCACCGTTTTTTGAACCCGGCCTCGATCAAGCCTTAAAACGTTGTGCCGCCCGACTCGAGTTCACGAGCAATGCGGCACGGGCTGTGCGCGAGGCGGCGGTCACGGTGATCGCGGTTGGAACCCTGCTGACCGATGCCGGAATCGCGGACCTTTCGCAACTGCACGCGGTGGTCAATACGATTGCGCCCGCACTCGAGCGATCTGGTTTTCGCACGTTGGTCATCAAAAGTACGGTTCCGGTCGGGACGACCCGCACCCTCGAGCAGCATTTGCGCGAACGAACGATTCATGCGGATTTCGCCATTGCCTGCAATCCAGAATTTTTGCGTCAAGGTCAGGCGTTGCGCGATGCCGTGCGCCCTGATCGGATCGTGATCGGCACGCAGGATGAACAGGCGCTCGAGATGCTGCGCCGATTGTATCGACCATTGCTCGAGGGTCGTGTGAACCTGCCAGAAGAATCGCTCGAAATTCAAAGCGAACTGAAACCAATTCCATTCCTCGAGTTGAGCATTGAAAGCGCTGAACTCGCCAAGTACGCCGCGAACGCATTCCTGGCGATGAAAATTTCGTATGCGAATGAGATCGCCAATGTTTGCGATGCGCTTGGCGCAAACATTGATCAGGTGCTCGAGGTGCTCGCCACCGATCCGAGAATTGGGTCGTCGTTTCTGAGGCCGGGTTTGGGTTACGGCGGTTCATGCTTTCCGAAAGACACGCAGGCGCTCTCGAGTTTTTCGTTGCATGGCGGTTACGATTTTCGCTTGCTCAAAGCCGTGATCGAAGTCAATGCCGCGCAGCGTTTGCACCTGCTCGACCGGCTCGAGGCGATGCTGGGTGGTTTTGACGGATCGCACATCGCGGTGCTCGGCCTGAGTTTCAAACCCGGCACGGATGATGTCCGCGAAAGCATCGGGCTCGAGTTGGCACACGAATTGCAGGCCCGAGGTGCGAGGGTTCGGGTTTACGATCCGCTGGTGAAATCTGTTTCTGGATTCGAGGTCGCAGCCTCGCTCGAGATGGCCTGTCTGAACGCGGACGCGGTGCTGATCGTCACCGAATGGCCGGAGTACATTCACGCGGATTGGGCCAAGCTTGCCCACACCATGCGCACCCGGATCGTGCTCGATGGTCGCAATGCGCTCGAGCCGGAACGGATGACTCTGGCCGGATTTGTTTACCTCGGTGTCGGTCGTGGCACGCAGGGATTGGACGCGGAAGTTTTTCGGCTCGAGGGTCAAATGCTGGAGTTGGGCGTGTCGCTCGAGACATCGATCTGAACCGAGTTCAAGTTGATCTCATGGCTTATTCGTCATGGATTCGTCAGCTTTTATGTGGAAGCAGTTCAAGCGTAACCCAGAGACCAACTCCATTCGGGAAAGCCGGTTAGATTCCTCTTCCAAATCCCAGGAGGAATCGATGAGCGAATTGCACCACCACCCAGGACGTGCCACGCATCACCGCAGCTTGGACATGCTGATGGAAGTTCAATTCGTGCTCAAGCACGCCGAACGTTCATTGAGCCGATTGCGGGCCTTGGGACAGGAACCCGATTTCGACACACTCGAAGTGCGATCCGAACTCGAGCAGCTTCAGCAGGGAATTCACCGTCTTCCAGCAGATCAGGCGCTCGCACGGGCCGAAGCGATCCGGGCTCGAGCACAATCGTTGTTCGTGGTGCTTCAGGCTTAAAACTGGAAGGTTTGCGAATCCTTGTCGCCATTCCAGCGTTCGCGCTGCACACCATCGGTTCGCAATTCAAAGGCGTTTCGATCATCCTCGAGTTGCGCCTTCAGCATCGCCATCACGCGCCGCCGTAAAGCCACGCTCAACAGTGGGAACAACAGTTCGATACGCCGTTCAAAATTGCGCGGCATCCAATCGGCGCTGCCCGCCCAGACCTCCCAGTTGCCACCACGTTTAAAGGCCGCGATTCGGGCGTGCTCGAGGTAGCGTCCGATCAGGCTGCGTACCCGAAACTTTGGATGCAATCGTGTCAGCGTCGAACGGATGATCAGGTCAATCCGAGTACCGGCGTTCGCGGCACGCTCGAGCGAATCGAGCACGGCATCATCGGTCAAGTGATTGAGTTTGAGGATCACGTGACCTTTGGCGTGCGCTTCGCCATTGATGCGTTCGATCATGGCATCACGGGCGAACAGGCCGACACGCATCAACCGCAATTTGTCTGGCGGGCGTTGCGCCTCGAGCGCACTGAAAAATTCGGCAGCATCGGTCGTGATCGTTTCGTCAGCGGTAAAGACGCTCAGGTCGGTGTAGAGCCGCGCCGTGACCGGGTTGTAATTTCCGGTCGCCAAATGCACGAAGCCTCGCCCAGCGCGACGCACGTACAAGGCTTTGGCGTGAACCTTCAGGTCGGATGGATACGGCAGCACGCGCACGCCAGCGTCGGAGAGGCGCAACTTCCAGTCGAGGTTGGCAAGTTCATCGAAGCGTGCCCGACCCTCGAGAAAAACGGCGACATCCTTTCCGGCACGGGCGGCGGCGATCAGACCATCGGCAATCGCGTTGCGGTCTCCGAGGCGGTAGAACGTTGCCCGGATGCGATCCACAGCCGCATCGTTGGCGGCGGCCTGCACGAATTCCTGGACCGCCTCGAACCCGTCAAGCGGATGGTACAACCCGACATCTTCACGCTCGAGGATGGTGAACGGATTTTGCGCAAACGTTGGATTCGTGCGCGGCACGACCGGCGAAAATCGCAATGCGGGCCGCTCGAGGTTGGCGAGCAAATCCAGGCAACGCAGATCGAGCGGTGCGGGCAACTCGAAGACTTCGGCACTCCACAAATTCAGGGTATTGCGAATCAATTCCCACCACGGAAAGCCTTGTTCGACCTCGAGCCTGACTGGAATCCCATCGATGCGCGACTCGAGCGCATGCGCCAAATCGTCCCAATCCTGAGCGCCGCGCAGTTCGATGTTCGCGCCCCGCGTCAAACGCATGGCGAAGGCGGGCAAGGCTTCTGGAAGCAGCAAATCCGTGCGAGAAGTCATCAGTGACTCGAGGCGCACGAATCGACCATTGCGGCCCGGAATCGGTAGGATTCTGGGAATGCCTTCGGGCACACGCACCAGGTACTCGAGCCGTTCGCGTCCGGCGGCCAGGTAGACGGCACGGCTGCTCAGATCGCTCAAACCGTTCCACGGGATCACATCGGTCAAGGGTGCGACCCGTTCGGCCAGGAACGCTCCAAGATACGCGACCTCATCGGCCCGCAAATCCGCAGGCTCGAGCAGCGCGATTTTCTCGGACTGCAAATCGTGCAAAAGCTTGCCCAACGAACGGTGCGCCTCGAGCAAATCCTCACGGGCGAGCATCAGCAAATGCAGGTACTCGTTGTGCTCGCCACCATCGCCGGTTTTTCGGGCCAACACGCGCAGTGGCTGAATGCGGGCGGTGAAAAATTCATCGAGGTTGTTCGCAAAGATCGCAATAAAACGCAAGCGCTCGAGCAACGGGAAATCCTGACGCATCGCTTGGGTCAGCACGCGACGGTTGAAGCTCAACCACGAACGTTCTCGAGACAGCGAAACAGAAACCGGATGGGATTCGGCAGAAATCATGATGCTTGCTTCCATTGTGCAATACGAACTGAAAATATGTGTCATGGATTGGTCAGACATCTCTGATCTCAGTTCAAACACAACAAAAACGGGAAGGAAAACCTAAATCTTGGCCCACTCGAGGATTAGCTTGGATCGGCATACTTCTCGAGAAACACATCCAAATTCTTAAAATCCTCAAAACGTGCCTCGAGCAAATCGCGTGACCAGTGAAACCACCCGGTACGCTCAAGGCGTTCTGCGACCCCTTCAGCGAAGCGTGGACGCAAGACTCGAGCAGGCACGCCAACCGCAACCGTGTAGGCCGGAACGTCTTTGGTGACAACCGCACCTGCACCGATGGCCGCGCCGTTGCCTATGCTGACCCCAGGCAGAACCGTGACACCGTGACCGATCCAAACATCATGCCCGACCTTGACCGGATGCGCCTCGCGCCACGCAAAAAAGTCTTTGTCATCATCGGCAAATCCGAACAGTGCGGCGCGATAGGTCATGTGATGGCTGGTGACACGCTCGAGCGGATGGTTGCCGGGATTCAAACGCACGTCCGAGGCAATCGAACAGAACTTCCCGATGCTCGAGCCAACAACCTGGCAGCGTTGCATCACATACGAGTAATCGCCCAAGCTCGAGCGTTCAAGAATCGTGTCGGGACCAACTTCCGTCCACGCACCGAGTTCGCATTCGATTACGCGGGCGCTTGGGTCAACCGTGGGTTGTCCGGAAAGCATTTTCAAGCCATTCCCACAGGCTCGAGCAACGCGGGAAGTATTGCATCAAGTCGGCTCGAGTCGCGGTAGATGGCGCGGCCCTCGCGGAAGGTGGCCCGGACCCGAGGTACGCCCAAATCTTCGACCAGTGTGATGTCTGCCCGCAATCCAGGCTCGAGCCGACCACGGTCATGCAAGCCCACCGATTTCGCGGCATTCTGCGAAATCAACTTAACGGCCTCGAACAACTCGAGTTCCTGATCGTGCGTCAACTTGAACACCGCCAGCACTGGAGAGGCCGGATGGTAATCCGTGGCGAGCACATCGACTGCGCCCGAACGAATCCCATCAATCGCTGCCAGGTTGCCCGAATGCGAACCGCCACGCAAGACATTCGGCGCACCCATCGCCACGTGCAAACCGCGCTCTCGGGCCGCGATTGCAGCCTCGAGCGTGACCGGAAATTCGCTGATGCTCGCGCCCATAGCAATCATCTGCTCGACCTTCGCCGTCGTGTCGTCATCGTGCGAGGCGAGCGGCACACCGGAAACCCGAGCCAAATGCGCCACACCCTCAGCGGCACTCCACACGCTGTGGCCTCGGGCCATTCGTGCCTCGGCCTCCGCTGCGATCTGCATAGGATCACCACCGTAATACTTGCTGTAATAACGCACGTAACGGTCCATGTCCCGAAACTGACCCTGACCCGGCGAGTGATCCATCAACGACAGCAGATTGACCAACGAACGCTCGAGCAACTTGGCAATCACCTGTACCGCGCTCTGATGTGTCACTTCAACTCGGGCATGAACCAGAATGTCACACAACAAATTCGGACGGAGCTTCTGCAAGGTTTCGATCTGCTCGAGCATCCGGTTCGCATTGCGCACGTGATTGTCGTTCTCGTCCGGTCGATCACCCAAAGCCACCGCTGCGAACGCCGTCGTGATCCCATTCGCCGCGAGGCGTTTGTCAAGCTGATGCACCGCAACCTCAGCCGGAAAAAACGTTCCAGGACGCGGTTCGATTTCACGCTCGAGCATGTCACCATGAATGTCGATCACGCCAGGAATTGCGGTCATGCCGTGCGCGGCAATGCCCAAACTCGAGCGGCTCGGATTGCCCTCGATGATCTCGGTGATGATCGGACCATCGATGCGAATCGAGCCGCGCTCGAGCACGTGATCTGGCAGGACGACACGCAAATCAGTGAGCCACATAGGATGCCTCCAGAATGTCTTCGAGTTCTCGTTCATCATCACTTTCGGGGCGCGTCACCTCGAGTTCGCCATCGACCAAACCGGTGACATCTTCGGGATGGTGAAACACACCGAGCATCGCCACGCCTTGCGCTTTCAAAACCTCGAGCCTCGAACGCAAAGCAGCACGCGCACTGGCATCGAGTGAAGCGGTAGGTTCGTCCAACAAAAGCAAACGGCGTGGCGCGATCAAGGCTCGAGCCAAATTGACTTTTTGTTGCTCGCCGCCAGAAAACGTGGTCGGATACGCCTGCCAGAGTTCGGGCTTGAGACCAAACGCATCCAGCATTTCCTCGGCACGATCACGCGCACTCGGCCTCGAGATACCCGATTGCACCAACGGTTCCGCCACCAACTCGAGCGCACTGACACGCGGGCGCGGACGCAAAAACTGCGCCACGCAACCGATCTCATGACGGCGCAACCAGTTCACATCCTCATCGGCGGCTCGGGCCAAATCAATCTCGCCACGCAAACTCGAGAAAATCGCACGACCAGACGATGGCAGGTAGGAACGGAACAGGCAACGCAAGAGTGTGCTTTTGCCCGCACCGTTCGCACCGGAGACGCGCACAAACTGACCAGCCTCGAGATTCAAATTCAAATCCGTGAACGCCACGACATCGCGCTCGAGTTGATGGATTCGGAATTGCTTGGCGAAGTGCTCGAGGACCAACAGGCTCACGGGTTGACCTCTGGTGTTGGTGCAACGCATGCTCGCCTCGCAGGGCGAACATAGGGTTCGCCCCTACGGAGATCATTCTTTC
The DNA here is from genome assembly GCA_031418155.1 of Deinococcales bacterium. Classification (GTDB taxonomy): domain Bacteria; phylum Deinococcota; class Deinococci; order Deinococcales; family JAAFIG01; genus JANOWZ01. The sequence goes on along the minus strand of JANOWZ010000400.1, from coordinate 2,042 downwards.
CTTGCCAGGAAATTGTTGAAACCGAAAAAACCTTTACCATCACGCGACAACCTCGAGTCTGTGGACGACTGGTTCTGGAATCGGCGTGATCGCAGGTACATCCTCGATACGACGCGCACCGTGTTCGACAAGACGCGCAATCTCGAGTGGCATCCCACTTTTTTCGATGGCCCGCACCGCACCGCGCAAATCGTAACGCACGCGACCATGCGTGACCTCGAGCGTCTTCGTGTCCAAAATCGCATAGGCCGCCCGCGTGTCACCGTTCAGGCTGCGGCCCACACTGCCCGGATTGACCATCAACCCACCATGCGCCCGGTACGTGAACGACTCGTGCGAGTGACCCATGACGATCACATCGGTACGGATTCTGTTGTGCAACGTGAACATCGCCTCGGGTTTTTCGGGTGTGTACATCGCGTCCAAATACTCGAGGCCAGCGTGCAACATGCCGATGTGCAAACCATCCAGAACGAAATCCATGCGCCATGGCAGGCTGCCGAGAAAACGCTTGTCGCCGCTCGAGGTGTGTCCACGTGCCCATTCGAGCGCGGCCCGTTTGATCGGTTCGTTGGTTGGACTGGACGGAATGCGACTGGCCGTCTCGAGGTCGTGAGCCACAGCAAAATCGTAATTTCCGGCGACGCAGGGAATCGCCCGGTCGCGCAAGATTTTGATCACCTGCGAAGGATTCGCACCATAGGCCACCAGATCGCCAGCGCAAATCACGAACTCCGTTCCCTCCTCCTCGAGCGAGTGCAGCACCGCCTTGAGTGCCTGCGCATTGCCGTGAACATCTGCAATCAATCCAAGTTTCATGGAATGGTTGTAGTCCGAAATTGTCAGCCCAGTATCTGGGACGGCGGCCTGGGACGTGCCGCGAAGCCAGTGCAGGACGAGAAATGCGGCGACCGCAGCCAGTGTCAACACTATGCCAGCCAGCACCGGCCCGAGCCAAACTCGAGGATCTTCGTAGTTGCCTGCATCGTCTTTCATAATTTCGCGTACACCAGTTGCTGCGTGTACGGATGCTGCGGATCCTCGAGCACCTGATCGGTCAGGCCACGTTCGACCACGCGCCCGGAACGCATCACGATCACCCGATCCGCCAGCGTGCGAATCACACCCAGGTCGTGTGAGACGATCAGCATTGCCATCTCGCGTTGCGCCTGAAGCCGTTTGAGCGTATCGAGCACGAGTGCTTGGACGCTGACATCCAGGCCGGTCGTCGGTTCGTCCAGCAATAAGACTTGAGGCTCGAGCGCGATGGCTTTGGCGAGTTGCACCCGCTGCTGCATCCCACCGGAGAGCCGCAAGGGAATCTCGTCCATGCGCGAGGTTGGAAATTCGCTGGCCTCTAAGGACGATTTCGCGGCGCGACGCAAGGTCCCAAAGCTGCGTTCGCCCGCCAGGATCAAGCGTTCGGCGACGTTGCCTGATGAGGTCGAACGCATCCGCAATCCCAGCATCGGGTTCTGGTAAACGATGCCGATGTTGCGCACCCGAACCTCACGGCGCGAGTAACGATCCAACGTGAACAAATCCTGATCCTCGAGCGCGGGAATGCCAACCTGGTACTCGCCAGAGTCCGGTAATTCCTCGAGATTGAGCATTCGCAAAACGGTGCTTTTGCCGCTGCCAGATTCGCCAACGATGCCGAGCACCTCGCCGGGATAGACGCTCAGGCTGACATCCTCGAGTGCCGTGATGTCGCCGTAACGTTTGCAAAGATTTGTGGCGATCAACAACGGTTTCGTCTCGAGCAATCGCGGCAAGTCGAGTTTGATTTCTGTTTCGTTCATCGTTTCACACTCTTGCCAGAATCTGTCTTCAGGAAATCGGCGATGTAAAACGTTCCGGCATCATCGAAATACGTTTCACCGACCGCGCCAACACTGGATCGTAATTTCTCGAGCAAACCCGAATCCGCAATCTCAAACCGCGAGCCGCCACCCTCGAGCGGAATTTCATTCATGAATTTTCCGGTTGCGCCGGTGCTCGAGTCGGTCCAGTCGCGTTGGTCCTCGACCTGAAACGGCACG
>JANOWZ010000399.1:0-8377 GCA_031418155.1 Deinococcales bacterium | reverse complement strand
CTTTCAACGGCGCATCGAAACGCAAGTATTCATACGGTTCCTCGAGCTTCCACCTGCGCAACAACGGCGTGCTCGGCAACCTGATCGCGTTCAACTCAGGCCCGGTCACGGCCTGCAATTTCACCGGCAGGGTTTTGCCCGATTTGCTGTCGATCCACGTCCCAGAAAACCCGTTGCCCTCGAGCTTCAAACTCAACTTGGCTTTGCTTTGTGCGCCGTACAAACCGCGCTCCTCCAACGTCAAGCTCGAGCCGGACAGCGTGCCGTTCAACTGAATGTCCCTGGAAAATTTGCGATAGTAATACATTCCCGACAGATCTGTGCCACCGGGTTTCTCGAGCTTGAAAACCACGTTGGTTTTGCCCAACGTGCCCGTGTAAACCCCTTCAATCTTCGCTGCCAAACTCGAGGAGGTCAGGGCCAGGATTGCCGTGAGTACGGGGATGAATCGCATGGGACCACTGTAAACCCGAGCGATGGAAATCAGGCTCGAGGGGTTTGGATCAGATTTCCCATCGACGTGACGTATCGTGAAAATCTAATGGCTGAACTTCCTGGTCTGGTGGTGCGAATACTCACGGAACGTTTTTGGTCTAGGCCGGACAACCTCGAGATTCTAACGACGGGCCAAAGCGGTAGTGAGGTTTTTGCGGCGACGCTTAACGGATCACAGTCCCGGTCGGTGGTGGTGAAGGTCAATCACGATCCGAAAGTGCTGGCCGGTCTCGAGCGTAACCTGCTGGCTTTGGCACACCTGGGATTGCCAGTTCCTGCTGTGCTCGATTCGGATTTGAGTCTCGAGCAATACCCGTTTGCGTTCGTCGTGCTTGAACGCATTCCTGGAACAGACTTGCGTCACGAACTTGTCAGCATGACCAGAGCGCAGATGAATACACTTGCTGCGCAAATCGTTGACGTTCAACGCCGCGTCGCCACCCTCGAGCTTGGTGATGGTTTCGGTTGGCGACCGCTCGGCGAGATCGGTGCTTTCTCAAGCTGGCACGCAATTGTTGAGCGCGATCTTGAAACTGGAATTCGCAGGCTCGAGACTTTGCGCGAAACGAACCTCATCACACAGATTGTTGATCTTGGTCGCCCGCTCGGGCTGTATTTTTCGAGCGTTCAACCGACGTGTTTTCTGGATGACCTGACCACCAAGAACGTGATGGTACAGCATGGTGAATTACGTGGCTTGGTGGATTTCGATGTCGTCTGTTATGGCGATGCGCTTTACTGGCTGGCTTTAACCCGAGCCGCTGTAATCGTGGATGTTGGCCCATCTGGTCAGCCATACTTGGACATGCTCGAGCAGTTTTGGGGTGTGGATGATTTTGGACGGCAAGTCTTGCGGTTGTACACGGTCATTCACATCATGGATTTTGCTCGCTTTGAAACTGATTCAGAAAAGCTTGAGCGTTTGTTGCGCATCATTCGGATTCAAGCAACAACGTAATGGCTGGCCTCAGCGTCCGAACAAACTCGAGGCCCATTTCTTGGCCTTTCCCGGATAACCGCCCTCAAGGTCATGCATGGCCAGCATCGCGCTGGCGCGTCCACTTGCCGCAAAAACGCCACCGCCGGGGTGTGTGCTCGCGCCGCACAGGTACAATCCGGGAATCGGTGTGCGATACGCCGAGAGTTCCGGCAGCGGTCTGAGCGTGAACATCTGATCGAAGCTCATCTCGACGTGCATGACGTTGCCACGCCGCAGGCCGATGCGTTTCTCGAGGTCCAGCGGTGTTTGCGTGAAGCGGTGTTCGATGGTGCCACGCATGTTGGGTGCGTACCCAAAGAGGATTTCCTCAAGTTTGTTTCCCTCCTCGAGTTCGGCATCTTTGTCCCAAACCCGGCCATCACTGCGGTCAAACGGGTAGTATTGTGCCCACAAGTAGACCAGGTGCTTGCCTGCCGGGGCGAGGCTTGGGTCCAATTTCGTGAAGGTCATGCCCAATACACCGGGGTTGCGGCTGGGAATGCCGCCGTCGTAATCACGGTAGGCCGTCTCGAGGTATTCGATGCTCGGCACGAGCAATTGCATCCCATTTGTGGCATCCGGGTGGCCGTAATCGGGCAGTGCGCTGGTCGCAATGCGGTGGATCAAACCGAAGCCGTTGCCGACACGGATGTTCTGCACTCGGGTCGGCAGGTTTGGCGGCAGGTTTTCTGGTCCGATCAAATCCAGCATTGTGGTTTGCACGTGCGCCCCAGAAATCACGACCTTGCCGGTAAACACGCGCCCATCTTGCAAAATCACGTGTTTGGCGCGTCCATTCTCGAGTTCGATTTTGGCCACCGGAGCCTCGAGAAAGACATCTCCACCGTGATGTTCGATGGCTTTTTGCAGGGCTTTGGTCAGTGCGCCCGATCCGCCAACGGCGCGTTTCGCACCGTGCTTGTGCAGGACTGCGTGCCACATCAGAAAACCGCCCGCGCCGATTTCGGCTGGGGCTGGACCAGACTGCGCTGCGAGCCACGCGAGACCGGATCGCACGGCGGGATGCTCGAATTTCTCACGGATGAATTTGCCGTAACTGCCGAAGAGCGCCTGAATCATCGCGGCATCTGGCGCTTTGGCTCCGGCGAAACTGGTGATCAGGTTCGGGACGGTCGGGGCTTTTTGAAAGGCGGTGAACAGCTTGTCGGCGAAAACATCCCAGGATTTCACGAACGCCCGATACGCAATCGCGTCTTTGGGGCTGATCGCATGGATGCTCTCCACGGTGCGCTCGAGGTCGCGGTACAGGCCGAAACCGGGAACTTTTCCCCCCGGCGTGGGTTGCCACGCAATCGGGTCCATCTCGAGGTACTGCAAGCCGTGTTGTTCCAAATCCAAATCTTTGATCACCGGTGTCAGGTGAATCATGATGTGTACGCCGCTGCCGACATCGACCTTGTAGCCCGGAATGATGTCATCTTCGGTACAGACGGCCCCACCGATCACATGACGGCGTTCAAACACCGCGACCTTATAACCGGCTTTGGCGAGGTACGCGGCACTGGTGAGCGCATTGTGACCACCACCAACCACGAGTGCATCGTAAGAATTCATTGGCTTGAGCATAGCAGCGTTTTATGTTTCGCATGTACCCGACTGATTCAAACCACCCTGAGAGCAACTTCGGGATTTCTCTGGTCGGTCTGGCAAGCCTGTGTTGGACGATATGATTCCACTTCTGCACAGCAGTTGGTTTATCTCGAGCACTTTGAGCATTGCTGCGGGTTTGGTTGATCAGGTCTGTTGTGATTTTGGCCGTTTTTCATCATTCGGGGCACAGTAACTCGGTGAAGTTTATGGTCAAACCCCATACGGCTGGTCGCTGAGGTTCAGTACAATTTGACCCGCGAAAAACACAATGAACTCAGGTGTATGTCGTATCGTTTAATGACGAATTAGACAGGAAACAGGCGGTCATAGCATCGTTGACTCATGCTTATTTCACAGCTTTAAATCGAAGAAATCATGAAAAAGTAGAAGTCTACAAACAACACTTTGGGCTTCCGACTCGAGATGATGATGTTTACAACCCATTAAGTTTGATCAAGTTGATTTCAACAACCGTCCGAATTTGCTGCATTTTAGCATTAATAGACTTATTGACAAATAATCATTTTCCCATTAGCCTTATGGCGATATGCAAATTAAAACTGTTGAACAGGTCATCAACGATCAATCCTCGTACAAGCCTGCGAGCTTGTACAACGCCATCGTTCGTTCAATCAAAGATGGTCCTTTGAGTGGTAAGGCCATCCCGTTGAACCGCAATGATCCAAACTCGAAGTTCAGGTTGGCCAAAGCAGTTGCCCGTGGCGGTCGCAGCGCACACCGTGAGGTCACAAACTTCGTGATCTTGGACATGGCCGCGTTTGAAGCTTGGTTCGATGCCAGCAAAGCCGGAATTCGCACCACCCGCGCTTTGAATCGCACCCAAGTGGTCATGCCGCGTCTCGAGGACATCGTTTCGGGTCAGTACACACCGGAACAACTCTCGCAACTCGCTGACCATGTTGCTTCGCGTCGTTACGGTTCGCACCGCAGCGGCGGTCGTGGCAAGGCAGCCAAGGCGGCAGCAGCCAAGGCTGGTGCCGCGAAAGCTGCTCCCAAAGCTGCTGTGGCAGCCAAGCCTGCCGCAAAACGCGGCCGCAAACCAAAGAGCAAGTAAACTGGCTCGAGTTTGCAAGCTGCCGTCCCAATCTTGGGGCGGCAGCTTTTGTGATGCCTGTCTCAACCTGAGTTTTGGGCTCGGCACTGATTGCGGTCTTTACCGATTGGCAACCTCAAGCACCTGTTCGATTTCGTTCAGTGGCAAATGGTCGGTCAGGTGTTCGGCGTAATGGGCGCGTTGGACAATGCCATCCGGGTCGATCAGGAAATCGGCTGGAATACGATAGAAGTTGCTGCCCTCTTCGGGTGTGAGAGCGAAGCCCTGATGTGCGGCCTCTTGAATCGTGATTTGCGTTTCGGGCATTTGCATGGTTCGGGCAACTTTTTCCTCGGAGCTTTCCACGCCGTACAGTGCGTACAGGACCGCGTTTGGATCGGCGATGATCGGGAATGGTGCGTCTTGGCGACCCACGTACTGCCGGATGCTCTCGGGTGGTGATTCAAACACGGCGATCACTTCGAGCTTGGTTTGCAGGTGTGGGTACTGTTCGATCAGTTGGTGAACGCGCAGGTTGCAGATGGCGCAGGCTCCGTTGCGGAGGAACGAAAGCAGTCGCCATTTGCGGTAATCGCCCGAGGTCTGAGGTTGCGTCACGGCTCGAGTAAAAATGTCTTCTGTTTGAAACTTGGGTGCGGGTGTTCCAGATTGAATGCGCATGTTGTTCTCCTTTTGACCTGGAGTGGGCCGCCTTCAGTTGGCACGACTTGACCCTCTGTTCAGTCGTTATTTCTGACATTTCTGACTGCAACAGTTGGTGGTGTCGATTAAACCTCAGATCGAGCGCAGGCTCGAGGTCATCGGTATGGTAAATTAACTTGTCTATATTTGTCAACCTGCTTGTCTATTTTACTTGTTTTGAATTTCTCGAGACCACAGCACAAAGCACTACCTTGCAACGCCGTCAAGCGATACACTACTTCCATCATGAAAAGCCAAAAAATCAGCGCCGAACAAATCCAAGTCTTGCGCCAAGACCACATTGGACGGCTGCTGCTCCGTGCCCAACGTGATTTCAGTGATACTGCCGTTACCAAACTCCAATCACGTGGACACTCGAGCCTGGGCAGCGCCGCGATTGGCCTGATCCCCTACATTGACCTGGAAGGAACCCGTGCCACCCTCCTGGCCGAACGCGCAAACATCAGCAAGCAGGCCGTTGGACAATTGATCGCCGAACTCGAGGCATCCGGGTATGTGACGCGCCAGCCCGACCCACAAGATGGCCGGGCCGCCATCATCGTCTTCACTGATCTGGGTTGGCGTTTGCTGCGCGATTCGTACAACCTCAAACTCGAGATTGAGGCCGAATACACCACGATCCTGGGCGAGCGGCGCATGAAAGCCCTGCGGGAGGCACTCAAAATCTTGCTTGACCACAGACAGGGCACTCAACCCTGAATCGAATCCCAAATCAGCATCCGCGTCACACGAATCACGTACACTGAACCCCGATGAACACGACCCTGAATCCGTTCGAGTTTGCGAAAGTGCAAACCAAAGCCCGTGGCACAGAGCAGATCGATTTCGCGGCGATCCCATCACCGTGCTTTGTGCTCGACGAAACCCGCCTGCGACGCAACCTCGAGATTACCAAATTTGTCCAGGAACAATCGGGCGCGAAAATCATTCTGGCCTTCAAGGGCTTTTCGATGTGGAGCGCCTTCCCGCTGGTGCGCGAATACCTGCCCGGAGCGACCGCCTCGAGCCTGAATGAGGCAATCTTGTGCAAGCAAGAATTTAACCGCGAGGTTCACGTGTACTGCGTGGCGTACAGCGACACGGAATTTCCGCAGATCCTCGAGATGGCCGATCACCTTTCATTCAACAGCTTCTCGCAGTGGCAACGCTTCAAACCTCAGGTGCAAGCATCCCCAAGACCCGTTTCGGTCGGCATTCGCATCAACCCCGAATACAGCGAGGTCGGCACGGATTTGTACAACCCAAGCATGCCATTCAGTCGGTTGGGTGTGACCCGCGCCGAATTCAGACCGGATTTGCTCGAGGGGATCGAGGGCCTGCATGTTCACGCCCTGTGCGAAAACAACTCGGACGTGCTCGAACGCCTGATCGAAAAATTCGAGGCGAACTTTGGCGAGTTTCTGCCCCAGATGAAATGGGTCAATTTTGGTGGTGGGCATCTGATGACCCGCTCAGATTACGACCTCGAAGGCTTGATTCGGATTTTAAAAACCTTCCGCAAAAAATGGAACGTCGAAGTCATCCTCGAACCGGGCAGCGCCATTGCATGGCAGACCGGTTGGCTCGTCTCGAGCGTGTTGGATGTTACGCGCAACCAAAAAGACATCGGGCTCTTGGATATTTCGGTCAGTGCGCACATGCCAGACTGCCTCGAGATGCCGTACCGTCCGAACATCCTTGGCGCGGGTTTACCGGGTGAACGCGGGCACGATTACCTGCTCGGCGGCACCACCTGCCTCTCCGGTGATGTCGTCGGTGAGTACAGCTTTGACCAACCGCTCGAGGTGGGTTCCCGCGTCGTGTTTGAGGACATGATCCATTACACTATGGTCAAAACCACCACCTTCAACGGTGTCACGCACCCCAGCATCGGGATTCTGCGCGATGACGGAACGTTTGACCTGATCCGAGAGTTTGGGTACGAAGATTTCAAAAATCGCCTGAGTTGACATCAAAAAAGGCTCGAGGTTTCCGCCTCAAGCCTTTTGCTGATTTTCACTTTATTTCGAGAGCGTGCCGATGATCGAGAACATCGGCAAGAACATGCCCGCCACAATCAAACCGACAATCGCACCAAGGAACACGATCATGATCGGCTCGAGCGCCGCCGTGAGTTGATCGACGGCCTCATCGACCTCGCGGTCATAATAATCGGCAATCTTGTCAAGCATCGCATCCAGCGCACCGGTTTCCTCACCAATTGAAATCATCGAAACAACCATGCCTGGGAACACTTTTGATGCGCCGAGCGGTGCGCTGATCGGCTCACCCTGTTGCACAGCGTTCTTGGCATTGTCCAAGGCCTCTTCAACAACTGCGTTGTTGGCTGCACCCCGCGTGATCTCAAGGCTCTCAATGATGTTGACACCGCTCGAGAGCAGCAACGAGAAGGTGCGGGCAAAAGAAGAAAGCGCCGATTTTGAAAGCAGTGTACCAAACACCGGAATTTTCATTTTGAAGGCATCCAGGTTGTAACGACCCCGTGGCGTAGCATTGTAAAATCGGTAGGCGAATGTGCTGCCAATGCCACCCAGAAGAATGGCACCACCGCCCCACGGTGATTGTAAGAATGCAGAGACCGCCATCAACCCAGAGGTCAGTGGCGGTAATTCAGCACCCAGTTGGGTCAGAATGCCACCAAACTGCGGCACAATCGTGGTTAACAAGAAATAAGTAATACCGAGCGCGAATGTCAGCACAATCACAGGGTAGGTCAATGCACCCTTGATCTTGCCGCGCAACGCGAGTTCTTTTTCTTGGAAGGCAGAAACACGATCCAGTACCTTGTCGAGCGTTCCTGAAACCTCACCGGCCCGCACCAGGTTCAAGAACAGGCGGTTGAAGACCTTTGGGTGTTTCGACATCGAATCCGAGAATGGCAAACCGCCCTCGACATCGGTGCGGATTTCCTTGAGAATCTTCTGGAAACCTTTGTGCTCGACCTGCTTTTGCAAAATCGCCAGACTTTGCACCAATGGCAAACCGGCATCGATCATGGTGGAAAGTTGTCTCGAGAAGAGCGCGACCGGTTTGAGACCAGGAATACCGTTGGCATTGTCCAGGAATGGGATTTTGATGTCCGCGTTCAGACCTTTTTTGGGTTCTTCAATCGAAACAATGAAGAGGTTTTTCTCGCGCAAAGCGTCACGCACGAGTTTTGCGTTTTCGGCCTCCATGCTCGAGGAGATCAATTTTCCGCTCTGGTCACGGACCTTGTACGTGTACGTCGTCATAACACGTAGTATAGGTGGGCATGGGTCAAATTGATGGTCAAAAGTTCACGTTCAAGCCCTTTCTTGAAGGGATCCTTTCATGAGTGCGGCCGGAGTTGCGTCAACGGATGTGGCCTTGCTCGAGACGCTTTCGGCGGCGTTTTTGGCGGCGGGCAGGCCGCTCAAACCGCGTGAAATCTCGAGTCTGTTGGGTTTACCGACCGAGAGTGTGCATCATTTGGTTGAAATGCTGCGCCGCCGTTTCACTGAGGCCTGTTTGGGCTTCGAGGTCGAGGCGGTCGC
>JANOWZ010000398.1:0-5264 GCA_031418155.1 Deinococcales bacterium | reverse complement strand
GAATTGAGAACCGGCAATGTTGATTGATCGAGCGATCACCTGCAATGTCGTCACATTCCTCGAGACTGAAATTCATCCTCAACACTGAAGACCTGTTGCGCAATTAGGAGTGCTCGAGCAAATCAATCTGTGTAGGACAACTCCAAACAACTTAACGCTATCTCGGTCTAGGGAAATCCACAGTATCCGCAAAGCCTTGCTCGAAGCTGGCCTGAACGCCGTGCGAACCAACCTGCAAATCGTGCCACATGCTGCCTACGCACCGCTCGAAGAAGAAGCGAAATGGCGTATCCCTCGAGATCCCAACGACTGGTCATGCGTGGCATTGGCACTGGCTGTGAACTGTGGGATTTGGACAAACGATCAAGACTTTTTTGGTTGCGGACTTGCAACATGGACCACGCAAACATTGCAAGGATGGTTGGAGAAAAACACAACGTAACCCTCGAGCGTAACAGTGTCAGGCTCGAGATGGTGAAATCTTGGCTGGCTGAAAATGCGAAATACTCGAGCTTCGATCAACGCGATTTCAAAATTAATTCTGTCAACGCCGTGACTCTTTCTGAACCATTCAGAGCGTCAAATGCCTGCGCAACGCCTCATCAATCTCGAGCATCAACAATGCTGGAACCTCACCGACCACACCCAGATCATGCGCGAAACGGTTCGTACTGACAGCCCGAATCTGTTCCGCCTGCGCTTTGCAATCACGCTCGAGGCCAGTCTCAACCGATGGCAAAAGCACTTGAAAGGCGTACACCCGTTCGATGTTCGTGGTCAACGGCACGACCGTGACCATACCTGCACCCAATTCTTCGACCACTTCGTTCGAGGCGTTGTTCGAGACGATCACGACCGGCCTGCGCTTGTTCGCCTCTGAACCCCGCACCGGCTCGAGGTCCGCGACGTAAATCTCGCCGCGCCTCACTTGCGTTTCTCACGTGGCCTAAACTCGCCCCAATCTTCAGGCTCGAGCCCATCCGCACTGGTCGAATCCCAGACGGTTTCCTCGCCGCTCGCTGCCCATTCGCTGTACGCCTGCGCGTACTGGGTTTTGAGTTCCTCGTGCTCGAGCAGTTTGATCGCCCGTTCAACCACCTCGGATTTGGTGCGAACGCCATGCGTTTGCTGGTATTTGCTGATGAACTCGAGTTTTCGTGGGTCCAAACTGACACTGAGTTTCGCAACATTCATGCGAAGAAGTGTACGACAATTTGCTGCAAGATGGATGTGATTTGGATTGGCTCGAGAAGTACACCTCGGCAACCTCGAGCACGTCCGCCACCTGAGCTTTTGGAAAGACGATCACGTTGCGACCCTCGAGCGTAACGGTGTCAGGCTCGAGGGTTGGACAAGCTAGAGGCTGTCTTAAGTCGTGACAGACGGCAATTTTACTACCAAGTGACCAAAAGTGCTGTGGTGAACGCAAACTCCATCACGCGATACAAGGCCCGTAGAGCCTCTCAGGTTCGATTCTGGACTCAACCAGCCGCCAAAATTGCAAATTGATGATGCTCAATCACCGATTTTTGCGTGTAGGACAACTTAAGACAGCCTCTAACGATTTGAACGATTGGCCCGAGATCCACAATCAATCGCTCGAATTTGACATCAGCCGTCGAAATTGACGCAAATCCTCGCTCGAGATTTCTTCAGCCTGGACCAACCGATAATGCTTTTCTTGCACGATCTGAACACGATCATCGGCGATGGTCAGTTGGAACATGGCGATCACACCAGCAGCCATGAATTGTGCCGCGATGGGCAAGCACACCAATTCAGGGTAAATCTCGGCACAGTAGGCAATGTCCTGCTCGAGTTGCGCCCGTCCGATCCGGTCGTTTCCACCTTTGGCCTGAACTGGAACGATGTATTGCACGCCATGTTTGTCCACGCCAACGTAAAGTTCATCGATTTCGATTTGCGATCCCGATTTGAGGGTGGTGCGCAAATGGTTTTGAAGTGAGTACGCGGAAATCCCCGTGGTCAGGTCAATCAAGCGGTTGTAACGGATTTTGGTCAGTACCGCTTGCTCATCCTCAATCGCGTACTGATCGACGATGCTTGGCGTGGCATTGGGAATTTTCGCGGGCAGCAAATCTGCCTGCGGTACGATTCGGGTTGCAGGACCTTTGCGAAACTGATACCGTCCGCGTCCAACGCCATGAATTGTCCATTCTTCTTCCGGCCCACACAACGCCAGAATACGGTCTGGCAATGCGGTGCGATAACGAAAACTGTAAACAATATCGCCCTGATTTTTGGGCAAATCAATCTCGAGGATTTTGGCTTCCGCTTCAAATTCGGATCGGTCAAAACTGACTTCGGTATCGCCATTGCGGTAATGCTTGAAGAAAACGGTTTCGATCAGTTGGCTGTAACGGTTCGAGGATTTTGCCATGTGATTCCCTTCAGGATTTGGGGCGCTCAGTCGGCGGCAACAAGGGTGCGTTTGCGTGGCGCGATGACATTGGAATTCACACCGAAGTAATTTGCGGCCTCACGCATCGTCAGGCTGGCGAGGTTGTTGTTGCCCAACTCGAGGACTTCACTCGGTTTGACCGGGACACAGCCCAATGCGGTCAGCACTTGAGCGGCAACGGCTCGAGCTAAACGTGGTGGCACTGAATTCCCAACCTCGCGGAAACCATGCCAGATGGTGCGGTGAAACCGAAACCAATCCGGGAACGAATGCAAGCGTGCCGCCTCTCGAACCGTGATGCACCGTGGCGAAACTGGATGGATGGGCCGGGGCGCACTGAACGCACCTCGATCTGTGTTCGTGCCAGCCCTCAAGGTGTTGCACAAACCGTTTGGGTCCAGTTTCAAGAATCGACTGATGGGTTCGACGCTTCCAGGCGCGGTTGCCGCAAACCGTTGTCTCGAGAGCGCCGTGTGTTCGGCCCGCCCGCAACCCGTGAGACGATCCGATTCATAATTGCGCGGCCAGGAAAAATCGGTTGGATCGCACAACTCGCCACGCAAGACTCGAGTGTAATCGGAACCGCCAATCAAACGGATGTTCAACTCGTCGGTATCGAACAAATCATCAAACTGCTCGAGGTCTGGAAGGTCAGACAATGCGGCATTCACCGTCGGCGCGACTGATTTTCCATCGGCAAACAACCAGGTTCCCAAATCATTTTTTCTCTCTGGCAACACCGTTTGCGTTTCTGGATATTCGGGAAGCGGTACACCCTCGAGCGCCCCGAGCAAAAACAATCGGCGGCGATTCTGTGGTACACCGAAGTTTGCAGCATTCAAAATCTGATACGGCTGACGCACCCGATAACCCGCAGCCTCAAACCGGGCAATCAATTGATCCAACAAATCATGTTGCTTCCCGCTCGCCATGCCGGGAACATTCTCGAGCACAAACGTGCGTGGCCTGAGTTCGGTGACGATGCGCAAGAAATGAAACACCAATTCGTTGCGAGGATCATCCAGAACCCGTTGACCAATCAACGAGAATCCCTGGCAGGGAGGACCACCAAAGACGGTATCGATCTGAACACCCTCGAGATGCGCCGCACGTCGAATGTCATCCCCGGTGATGTTGGCGATGTTGGCACAAATCACTTTGGTCTGCGGAAAGTTCAACTCGTGAATGGCGCAATGAACCGGATCAATCTCGACAGCGGCAGCCAGATCGAAACCGGCCTGTTCAAAACCGAGGGACAAACCACCAGCCCCGGCGAACAGTTCGACAGCAACGGGTCTGTTCGGGTTTTTCGGCTTGGGTTTGCCTTTTACGTCCACAACAAAGCTTACCCAGTAGAACGTTAAAGGTCCAAACGGTACAGCAACCAACTTACCAATTGCTCGAGCCTAAAATCGCACACAGGCTCGAGCACGTCCGCCACCCGAGCTTTGGGAAAGACGATCACGTTGCGACCCTCGAGCGTAACGGTGTCAAGCTCGAGGATGTGAAAAAGAAAAATCTCTAGTTAGGTTGAAGAGTCCAAGTTTTCGGTATATCAGTGTATAATATAACTACACTTGATCCATCTTGTCCGTATCGTGTATTGGAATCGTTGCCTTCTGCTTCCATCGAATATGATTGATTGTCGTTACATGTAAGATAAATTCGTGAAACACCGACCCAAGACAGAGGTGAAGTATTTTTTAAAATAACAGTAAACAACACTGCATCACCTTTCTTTATTGCAACTGTTTTCGAGACATTAAGTGGTTCCCAGGTATTAAATGCTGGATTAAGTGGAGTTATACGATTTCCTCTTTTAAAAATACCTCTTACGGACTGATTAAAAACCTCTGTTTCGTTTATTCTAATATACAATTTATACTCATTTGTACGAATATCTTCACCGTCATCAAGAACACCCAATATACCAGCATGGCACGCCAAACTCTGATCAGATGGGCGTAGTGAACTATTAACCCAAATTTTCAACATTTCCAGACTAAATAGCAAAAATACTGTTACAAGAGCAAGTAAGGAAAGACGATCAATCAGTACCTTGTTAAACGCTGAGGTTCTCCTCGCGTTACTTAAGAAGGCGATAATAAGTGCGCCAATGACGATTCCAGTAACTGCGTATGGTGTTGTAATCGACGCTGTAATTTCCAAAATTTTTGCTGCCCAGTCCATACTCGAGTTTACAACAGTCAATACTCATCACATCGAAATTGACTGAAAGTCCCGTTCCTCACGCTCAATCCACGAGCACTCATCCGCCCCAACTTGCCAATTCCTCGAGCCGTCTGTTACCCTGATCCCGTGATCCACCTTTCCCCGCGACCTTTCCGTTCACGCCTCGCACCTGCGGCGTGCGGTGGCGTTCTGTAAATCTTCTCTCTCGAGTGTTCGACCCGGACCCGCACGGTTCGGGTTTTTTTTGGTCATCTCATCCTGGAGGTATCCCTTATGCGACGTTCTCAACTCCACGCGCCCACCCTGCGCGAAACACCCACCGAGGCCGAAACCACCTCGCATCGTTTGCTCTTGCGTGCCGGGTTCATCCGGCCCCTCTCGAGCGGAATTTATTCGATGCTGCCGCTCGGTTTGCGCGTCAAACGCAAGCTCGAATCGATCATCCGTGAGGAGATGAACGCCATTGGTGGCCTCGAGTTCGCCCTGCCCAGTTTGCAGCCCAGTGAAATCTGGAAGGAATCGGGCCGTTGGAACGCGATTGGCACGGACATGTTGCGCCTTCGTGACCGGTCTGGGCGCGAGATGTGTTTGGGCATGACGCACGAGGAGATTTTCACGAGTCTGGCCAGGGAACTGCGTTCGTACCGTG
>JANOWZ010000397.1:0-10740 GCA_031418155.1 Deinococcales bacterium | reverse complement strand
CTACAGCATTTCACCGGTTTTCAAAAACACACCGATGTTTTTGAAAATTTCCCAGACCGTTTCGAGCAGGCGTACCGCAACGAAATGCAGGCCTTCTTCGATGACCTGCTCGCCGGTCGCACACCCAGCCCAGGCCCGGAGGACGCGCTCGAGACGTTGCGTTTGTGCCTCGCGGCCAAGAAAAGTTGGCAGGAGGGCCGACCGATCAAAGTCAAAGAGGTCGTCTGATGCCCGAATTGACTCGTCGGGTCCTGGGGGTTGCACTGATTGGCGCGGGCCGCATGGGGTGGATTTTTGCGTCCGCCCTCGCCGAATTGCGCACCGAATGCAAACTCGTTCGCGTCGTTAACCGCAGCGAAAACAGTGCTCGAGAGATGGGCGACCATTTCGCTTGCAGATTCGGAACCGATCTCGAGGCCGCACTCTCAGATCCCGCCGTCGATGCCGTTGTGATCGCCACGACCACGCCATCACACACGGAAATCGCCATCGCTTGCGCCAAAGCTGGCAAACCGTTCTTCATTGAAAAACCCATCGCCGACAGCCTCGAGAATGGACGCTTGATTGTTGAAGCGGTTGAACGCGCCGGCATCTCGAGCATGGTCGGATTTCAACGCCGCTTCGATCCGGCCTACGCGGAAGCCAAAGCCATGATCGACGCAGGCGCACTCGGCAAGCTTGAGGTCTTTCGCAGTATTTCCCGCGATCCAGAGATGGGTTCCTCGAGTCTCGAGTTTCACCTTGGGAGCGGTGGATTGATCGTCGATCTTGGTGTGCATGACATGGACCTTGCCCGCTGGTTGGTCGGTGAGGTGCTCGAGGTGCAAGCCTTGGGCGGCGCATTGTCCGATCCAAGTTTGGCCGCGCATGGCTTGCACGACACGGCGGTCGCTTTACTGCGTTTCGAGAACGGCGCGTTCGGCACGGTGGAGATGGCACGACGCACCGTCTACGGTCACGAGGTTCGCACCGAAGTTCTGGGCGAACACGGCAAGTTGAACATCGAACGCGATCAACGCGGCGACCTGCGCACCTACGACAAAACCGGTGGAAACTTTGACCGTGCCCGAGGCTTCGAGGAACGTTTTGCTCAGGCGTACAGACTCGAGATGGCGGCCTTTGTGCGCGGCTTGCGCAATGCCCAACCCTTGATGCCGAATGTCCGAGACGGCTGGTCCTCGCTGCGATTGGCGTTCGCAGCCCAACACGCACTCGAGACTGGAACGACTCTCAAGGTCAACGAATTCGGGCCGGACCTCGCCGCAGTTCACTCAGGCTGATTGCTGCGTGAGGCTCGAGCGTCGATTCGCCCGTGCCTTCAGTGGTTCCCGGTGAATGTCTGTCGTGCGGATGCCCCATGTCCGAGTTGGCGTTGGGGTGTGCAAAAATCGGTGTTTTGCCGATGGCCAACACATATGATCACCCGATCAAGGCACAGGACGAGTTGAGGGTACGGAGGCTTCATTGCGACACATCACCTGGCAGCAACGTTTGCGTTACAGCTTTGACAACTCGATGTCTCGAGGTCCGATTGCCCTGATCGGCTGGTTGTTCCTGGCGAGCGCCCTGATCATTTTTGTGATCGCGCTGATTGTCTGGCTGACCGGTGTTGGCGTTCAAGTCGATGATCGGGGCAACAAAACGTACTACAGCTTCTGGGACCTGTCCTGGATGGGCCTGATGCGAACCCTGGATTCCGGCACGATGGGTGGCGACACCGGCACACCGGGCTTCCTGCTGGCAATGCTTTCCGTGACGCTGGCCGGGATTTTCGTCGTCTCGAGTTTGATCGGCATCATTTCCAGCGGACTTGAGGCGCGAATCGAGGAGTTGCGCAAGGGCAAATCGATGGTCATTGAACAGGATCACACCTTGATTCTGGGTTGGTCGCCGCAGGTGTTTCCGATCATCTCCGAATTGGTGCTGGCCAATGCGAACCGACCCAAGGCGTGCATTGTCGTGCTGGCCGATCACGACAAGGTCGAGATGGAAGACGAGATTCGCGCTCGGGTCGGCAAATTGGGCCGCACCCGTGTGGTTTGTCGTTCGGGCAGCCCGATTGATTTGACCGCGCTCGAGATGGGCAACCCGCATCAGGCGCGTTCGGTGATCGTGCTTGCCCCGGAAGTGGACGATCCCGACTCCGAGGTGATCAAAACCGTGCTGGCCCTGACCAACAACCCGAAACGGCGCAAGGATGCCTTTCACATCGTCGCCGTGATCCATGATGAACGCAACCTCGAGGCGGCCAGATTGGTCGGCAAGGACGAGGCGCATTTTGTGCTGGCTGGCGATTTGATCTCGAGGATCACGGTGCAAACCTGCCGTCAATCAGGCTTGAGCGTGGTTTACACCGAACTGCTCGATTTTGGTGGCGATGAAATCTACATTCGGGCCATTCCAGAATTGACCGGCAAAACCTTTGGCGAGAGCCTGTTCGCCTTCGAGAACTCGAGCGTGATGGGCTTGGTCGCCCGTGATGGGCGCGTGCTGATCAATCCGCCGATGAACACCAGGCTCGAGGCTGGCGATCAACTGATCGTGATCAGTGCGGACGATGACACGATCAAACCCTCTGGCCTGAACCCAAGCGCTGACCTGAATGCGATCCTCGCACCGGTCACGCTCGAGGTTGCGCCCGAACACACGCTGATTCTGGGTTGGAACCGGCAGGCGATCACAATCCTGCAAGAACTCGAACAGTACGTTGCCCCCGGCTCGAGCGTGACCGTGGTGGCCGATTGCGCAATGCCGGACGAACTCTTGCGTGAACGCGGCAGTATCAAACGCCAAACGCTGCTGTTTGAAACGGGCGACACCACCGACCGGCGCACGCTCGAAGCACTCGAGGTGGTCAAGTTCAACCACGTGATCGTGCTCGCTTACAGTGACACCTTGGGTGTGCAACAGGCGGACGCGAAAACCCTGATCACCCTCCTGCACTTGCGCGAGATCAGCGACACTTCCGAACATGACCTCGCCATCGTTTCGGAAATGCTCGACAACGGCAACCGCGAACTCGCCGAGGTCACCAAAGCGGACGATTTCATCGTCAGTGACAAACTGATCAGCCTGATGCTCTCGCAAGTCTCCGAGAACAAAAAACTGGCCGAGGTCTTCCGCTACCTGTTTTCCAGCGACGGTTCAGAACTCTACCTGCGACCCGCCTCGAGTTACGTCAAACCCGGCACGGACGTGAACTTCTACACCGTGCTCGAGGCGGCACGGCAACGCAACGAGATCGCCATCGGCTATCGCATTCAGGCCGATTCGCGCGAGGCCAGCAAAGCCTACGGGGTGAAGGTCAACCCGAAGAAATCGACCCGCGTGAACTTCACGCCCGAGGATCAAGTGCTGGTGCTCGCCGAGGATTGAAGCTCGAGTTTGATTGGTGCTCAAGCATTCACGTACAAACGCTGCACTCGAGCCCCAATGCCGGTCAAAATTTCGTAACTGTTGGTCAGGGCCAGTCCCGCAATCGTTTCGGCAGTGATCTCGCCGGGACCAAAGACCATCGCTTCATCGCCGACCACCACGTTCAAATCACCAATCTCGAGCAAGGTTTGATCCATGCAGACGCGCCCAGCAACCGGCACGACCCGACCGTTCAAAACCATGCCCGCTTTGTTCGATAAGGCTCGAGGATAACCGTCGGCGTAACCAAGCCGGATCGTGGCGAGGCGCGTGTCTTTCGCCGCCGTCCACGTGGCGTTGTACGATGTGACTTCGCCCGCCTTCACGTCCTTGACAAAGATTACCCGCGCCCGCAAGGTCATGGCAGGCTCGAGCGTAAGGATGCCGTTCATGTCGGGACCGGGCGCGTAACCGTACAATCCGATCCCAGGTCGCACGAGGTTGAAATGAGCGCCCAAATCCCGGTTCATCACGCCACCCGTGTTGGCCGCATGAAAGTACTTCGCATCTGGTTTGTGCGCCTCGAGAAACGCGCTGAAGCGTTCAATTTGTGCTGTGGCATGTTCCGGGTTGAAATCCTCGGAATCGACCAAGTGTGTCATCACACCCTCGAGCGTTAAGTGGCTGCACCGCGCAAGCTCAAGCAAGACTTTCGCGGCATCCTCACTGCGGGCACCGAGCCGGTTCAAACCTGTGTTGACTTTCAAATGCACTTTGACCCTCACGTTCTGCGCGTGCGCCTCGGATTGCAAGCTTTGCACTTCATCAATGCTCGAGACAACAAAACCCGAATCTTCCGCGATCAATCGGACCAACTGACTCGAGTCCGGTGGGGTTAACAACACGACCGGCAAGGCAATCCCGGCATGACGCAATTCAAAGACCTCCAACGCCGTTGCCACCGCAAAACCCACGCAATTCGTGTTCGGGTCCGCCTCGAGTGCCAAGCCAACCGCCTTCGCGCCATGTCCATAGCCACCCGCTTTGATCGGAGCCAGCACCGGCTGACCCGCAAAATTCGAGAGCTTCCGGCAATTGCTGCGAATTGCCTCGAGATTGATGAGGGCATGCGTGTCCATTCGAGGATTTTAACGCGGGATCGCGTGCATTCATGTTCGACCAAAGCAACTGCACGATGAGAACACAACTCACCCATCTCGAGCTAAACTATTGCCATCATGACGGAGTTTCTACACGCGCTCGGCATTTCTGGCAGACCGCTCGAGGGGCTGATTCCGGTGGCCCTGATCTTCTTGGTCGCGGCGGGCGTGACCTGGTGGTTTATTCCGCACGTGCGCGGTTACGCCATTGAAAAAGGCTTGGGCGACAAACCCAATGCGCGGCGTTTGAACAAGGAACTCCTGCCGAACCTTGGTGGCCTGACGATTTTCTTCGGCGTGATCGCGGCGCTCGTGCTGGCTTTTGCGCTCAAAGGAACCTTGCTCGAGCGTGTTCAAGTGCAACTCCTGGCGATTTTGCTCGGCGGCGCGTTGCTGTTGATGGTTGGGTTTATCGACGATCAATTCGAGTTGCCGCCCACGTTTCGGCTGGTTGTGCAATTGCTGGCGGCGGGCTTGCTGGTCGTGAACGGCATTCGCATTGACGTGGCCCTCCTGCCGCCCGCCTTCGATGTGATCCTGACGATCATCTGGGTCGTTGGCATCACCAACGCCGTGAACTTGATGGATGGCATCGACGGCCTGGTTGGTGGCCTGGGCTTCATCGCCTCGAGTTGCCTGCTGGCGATTAGCGCCCAATTCCCGGAACGTGCCGCCGCCGTGCTCGTCCTCGCCGCTGTTGCCGGTGGTTGCCTCGGCTTCCTGCGCCACAATTTCAATCCTTCAAGAATCATCATCGGTGATGCGGGCGCTTACTTTATCGGTTACACGCTGGCGGCAGTTTCGATTTTAGGAACGGTCAAGGTGGTTGCGGCGGCCAGCCTGCTCGCGCCACTGTTTTTGCTGGCCGTACCGATTGTGGACACCACCCAAGTGGTGATTCGCCGATTGCGTCGCGGTGTCAACCCGCTCTCGACACCGGGCAAAGACCACCTGCACCATCAACTTTTGAAATTTGGATTATCGCAACGCCGCAGTGTGCTGGTCCTCTGGGCGATCATCCTGACCATGAACGTGATCGGCATGATCGTGCAGCACATCAACCCGCTCGTGATCGCTGTGACCGCCATTGGCATCATGGCGATGCTGGCCGTGGTCGCCAGGGTTCGGGTGCGCGAGGCCAAACGTGAGGCTGCGTTGCTCGAGGCCCACTCAGCGGATTGAGTGCAAGGTCAAAGGTGCAAGGTCAAAGGTGAAGCTCGAGCTTGGATTCCCAGGTTAAAGTCGAATCAGAAACGCTCAAGCTTTCCGGCTCGAGCTTGAGGTGAATGTGACGAAACTCAAACGTGTGGTCGTGGCCTTTGGCACGCGACCCGAAGCGACCAAAATGGCTCCCGTGATTTTTGCGCTGCGCAAGCAACCCGGTATCCAAGCGCTGGTGCTTTCGACCGGGCAACACAAACAGCAACTCGAGGATGCACTGCGCATCTTTGAAATCGTGCCGGATGCGGACTTGCAAACCATGACCGACCGGCAAACGCTGGCCGGTTTGATGGGCCGGATCGTGCCTGCCGCTGCCGACAAATTACGTGAACTCGAGGCGGATTACGTGCTCGTGCATGGCGATACCTTGACCACGTTCGCGGTGGCGCTCGCATCGTTTTTTGAGGGCATTCCGGTCGGACATGTCGAGGCGGGCTTGCGCAGCTTCAACATGCGCGAACCATTCCCGGAAGAGGCGAACCGGCGGTTGACCGATGTGCTGACCGATCTGGATTTGCCGCCAACTCGAGGTTCAAGGGACAACATTTTGCGCGAGGGCAAATCGGACGCGAACTTGGTTGTGACCGGTCAGACACAGGTCGATGCGATCCGTTTCGCCAGCGAACGTGGCGAATTGCCCGCGAATGTGCCAACCGACAAGAAGCTCGTGACCGTCACAATGCACCGCCGCGAGAACCTGCCATTCATGACCGACCTTGCGGGCGCACTGGCTCAAGTGGCGCAGGCGCACCCGGAATGCCAGTTCGTTTACCCGGTTCACCTCAACCCAGCCGTGCGTGAACAGGTCATGCCGATCCTCGGATCAGTCCCAAATTTCACGCTGCTCGACCCGCTCGAGTACGGCGCGATGGCGGCCCTGATGAGCCGTTCGATCATGCTGATCACCGATTCCGGTGGCCTGCAAGAAGAGGGTGCGAGCCTGAGCGTGCCGGTCGTTGTCCTGCGCAACGTCACCGAACGCCCGGAAGGACTCGAGGCTGGCGTGCTGAAACTCGCCGGGACATCAGCCGAAGGTGCGTTCAATGTGATTCACGAACTGCTCGCCAACCCGGAATTGCTCGAGGCAATGCGCGGCAAATCGAACCCGTATGGCGATGGTCATGCCGGTGAGCGTGTGGCGCAGGCCGTCGCTTGGCGGCTCGGGCTGGCTGAGCGTCCTCAAGATTGGCAGTGATTTTCATGTCAAATCTTGGTGTCCAAGTTTTGACTGGCGGTAGAGGGGATTTTCATGTCAAAATCTTGCTCGGCAAGATTTGATTGGCATTAAGGGGGCGAAGATGATGCTGCTCGAGATGTTCAAAAGCCGCACGATCCTGATGGTTTTGACGCTGCTGGCTGTGACGGTTGCTGTCAACATCTGGTCGAATCGCAACCCCAGTCCGGTCACGCAAATGGCCCGCAGCAACGATGAAAAACTTGCTGTCTACCTCGAGCTGTACCGGGCGGCGCAACTCGAGTATCGCAAAACGCACACGACGTTTGCACGAGATTTGCAGGAACTCGGCGCGGCTGGCCTTCAACCTCAAGACCGTGAGGTTCGGCTCGAGGTGCGCAGGGCCGATACGAATGTCTTCTGCGTGATCGCTGAGCACTCGGGTGGTGAGACTTGGTTTCGGGCCTCGAATTTGGGAGTGCTGAGGTTGGCATCGCGGACTCAGCCCACACCGACCGCCTGCAATTGAAGCTTGAACGCACCGTCTGGAGCAGCCGTGCGTTCAAGCTTTCAGATTTGATTACAGCACTTCAAAGCGGGTTTTCAACTCGAGCGGCAACGCCGTTTCAATGCTCGCCTCGAGCACGTAAGCCTTGACTTTTGCATCGAACCTCGGTGAGTACCAGCCGCGCAGTGCGCGTTCATCACCCTTGGTGGCACTGAGGGTCAAGCGCGGGTCAAATTCGACGCGGATGGCCCCAGTAGGGTATCGGATCACCCAGAGGTGCGGGGCTTCCTGCTCGAGTTTGCAATCTGGGTGCAAATGAAAGTGCAGTTTGGCGGTGCGCAAACCGCTTGAGCCTGATGTGCTGCCGACGGTGCTGACGGCATCGTTGATCTCAAGGATTTGACCACGCAACTCAAACTTGCGGGTGTGAACCGGTTTTCCGGGCATCCGGGTGTACCCGTCGTGCGAGGCGATCAGCAGGCCACCATCATTTCGGGGTTCCCAGGTTTGCATGCTGGCGTTGGCCTTCTGGCCCCATAAGAACGCGGCGATGTACTCGCTGGAATCTTTGCCGTCCAACTCGAGGGTGTTGTGATAGGCGGTGCTTTTGAATGCCTGTCGCCAGGGTGGATCGGTGTGATAGACGAAGGTTCCGGGGTCCACGATCACCGGTTGCCCACCGACACTGAGCATGAAATGAAGCGCATCGGCGTGACCATGCGCGGCAATCGCCAGGAAGCCGAGCGGTCCAGCATCGGCGAGCACCAGCACCTCTTTGGGCGTGCCTCGAGATGATGCGAGCGAGTAGAGTCCAGCGTCTTTGAAGGCGAAGCTCGAGGGGGGGGGTGCGGCTGGTTTTATGGGTACATTATTGATCCCGACAAGCAGTGTCGCAGGCAGTTTCCCAGCGTGCGGCGCGGCATAATTCAGGCCAAAGAAACGCCGTCCAACCTCGAGAATGCCTTCACTGCTGTGATCCCGGCGCGGTCCAATTTGTGCGACCAATCCCTCGTCACTGTCGCCGTAACGTGGGTGGTTGCCTTTGGCATCGCGCAGCAGGGCGATGGCTTGAATGCTTTTGCCCAGGCGCTCGAGGTAGTTTTTGGAAAACGGTTCGTTGCGTTTGGCGGCAAGAAGCGCCGGGTGCAGTGCGATCTCGAGGGCGAAGACATGATAATCGAAGCCCATCTCTTTGTTCAGGCCGTCATCGAAAAATTGCAGTGGGATTTCGTGCTCGAGTTCCAATTTGGCCCTTAAAGCCCAGGCTTTACTTTCTGGGAAGACCGGCCAGGTGCTCGCCGCGATGTACAATCCGGCAAGTTCGGCGAGCAGGTGATTGTTCGCACTCGAGCCTCGAGATTCGAAGCTGGCGAGGTACTGCTGGTGCGCATAGATGCTCTGCCAGAGTTCGGGTTTGGAGAACCATTTGCCCCAACTCGGATGGCCCTTTAAAAGGTGAAAGACCCAAGTCCAGGCGATCAAGCGCACACCGACCTCGATGCCGCTGGACCAGTTGATGCCGTTCGGGGCGGGATTCTGCTCGAGCCAGCTTTGGATTTGGTAGGCGGCGGCACGGGCGTAATGGTCCTCACCGGTGATGGCATACGCGAGGGCGAAGATGGTCGTGTGGTGGTGGCGGGATTTCTCCCAGGTGTATTTGACATTCCCAACGACGTGAAAATCTTTGTAATCAAAATCCAGGCCAAACGCGGTCGGATCGGCCCGCAATCCGGTGATGTCGCAGCGATGCCAGTCAATCGGTTGCGATCCGGCGAAAGTACCGGTCGGACGCAGGGCGCTCGGGTCGGGCGGGATCGGCAGGCTTTGATCGTCAGCGAAGGCGAAAAAACGCCAGCGGCCCTCGAGTGCCTCGTCCGCCTCTTTGAGGAGCGCGACGATCTCGGATTCCCCAGCGGCGGCCCGCAGCGCGTCACGCTCGAGGCCAACCGCGTAAAACGGCAGGTTGGCGATGCGCTCGAGGTCAGCCAGGCTTGGCAGGGTCGCGGCGAGCGGTGCACCGTTGCGTTTCCATTGCTTTTTGATGGATCGGGTTTTAAGGCGGTGCTGAATTTCGCTCAGGCTCATGGCGCGAAGGCGGGCGGTCAGCCAACGCAGCTTCTCGAGACGGTTCACGTGCTTTCCTGTTGATTTGCTTTCCAGAGTTTTGGTTTCATGACGTTCCGAAAGCATTCAACCGCGCCTCCGGGCTGCCCGTTGGTACACGGCGCTTTGGTACAACGCAACAAAGCGGTGCGAGTTCTGGCGAATGTCAAACTCGGCTTCGGCCCGAGCCCGGTTCGCTTGCGCAATTTTCAGGTTGAGGCGATGGTCGGAGACGAGTTGCATGATCGCGCTGGCAACGGCCTCCGGGTCTCGAGGTGGCACGTGCAAGCCATTGACACCATGCGGCACAAGCCCAGCAGTTGGCTCGAGCGTCGGGGCGATCACCGGCAGGCCCCAGGCGAACGCCTCGAGCACAACGATGGGTTGACCCTCCGGGTAGTACGTCGGGAAGCTGAAGATCGTGGCGTTGCGGAACAAGGCTTGCTTGGCTTCCCCGGCGACCGTGCCGTGAAACACGACCAAATCCTCGAGTTTGAGTTCCTTGACCAAAGCTTGCGCCTCTTCGAGCACCGTGCCGGTTCCGCCGATGTCCAGGCCGATGCGCACGCCACGGTCACGCACCAAGGCGAGCGCCCGGATGGTCTCGAGCACACCTTTGGCGGGCTCCAGGCGGCTCAAGAACAAGATGCGCGGCTCGAGTTGACGGGCGGACCAGCGTTCACCCAAATCGAGGTTTGGAATCTCGACGCTGTTTGGGATCAGGTGAACTTTGTTGCTCGTTTCGGGGAAGCGTTCGACCAATTGCGCTCCCTGCTGCGGGTTGATCACCACCAACTGATCGGCTTTGACCAGCGTGCGCAAGGCCCATTGGCTGCCGCGATCCTCGTAACTGCTGGGCAGGCCACCGTGAAATTCGACCACAGTTGGGCAACCTCGAGCCTGCGCAATCTTCAAGAACACCGCGTCACGCATCAGGGCTTTTTGCGTGAACGACGTGTTGAAATGCACAACCCGACGTTTGGAGGCGGCCCGAAAGACATCCGGGAAGCTGCCGATCAGCGCTTTGATCCCGGCAACCGCTCCAGCACGGGTCGTTTGGTCACCGGTGGCGGAACCGATGTACAGGCGTGAAACCTCGAGTTCGGGTTTTGGCAACCCGGATTCGAGCGTGTTGCAGAATGCGAGCACACCACCACCCGCGCTGGGATGAGGGCCGTGCAAGACGATGGAAAGGGCGTTCATGGATTTCACCTCGAGCA
>JANOWZ010000396.1:0-19932 GCA_031418155.1 Deinococcales bacterium | reverse complement strand
AGGCGTGCTGGAAACTTTTCAGAAATCCTGCAAGGTTTTGCGAGTTGTGCGTGGCAATGCCGATCCGAAACAAACCGCCCCGGACGAACTCGAGTTCATGGTTGGCGGATTGCGAGTGCGCTTGCTGCACCATTTCACACCAAGCAGCATGACGGGCCGCCGACCGGACGTGCTCGTTCACGGACACACGCACATCCTCGAGATTCGCCGTGACGCGGCGGGCATGTTGATCATCAATCCTGGCGCGTGCGGACGGTACGGGATTCTGAAGGCCCGCACCGTGATTCGTTTTGCGATCACCGATGGGCAGATCAAACGCGCCGACGTGATCGAACTGGATGCGCCAGCCACAGCACAATCCCACGATGGCTACTGGACGGTCAAGGAATTCGCCGCGCATTTGCAACGCAGGCTCGAGGGGATAGAGCTTGGCGCAATCGGCAAGCTGGCGGTCGCCAAATGCCGGGAATCTGGACTCGAGATTCGCAAGAAGGCTGAAGGACAGTTTTTGGTGAACTCGTACCCGGAGGTGGCGTTGCGATTGGTGTTTGAGCAGTTTGTGCGAAATGGGTCAAACAATTCTTGATAGGCGGTACAAAGCCAGCGATCAGGCGACATCGGAAAATCCGCACTTGCCGCATTTGAAACCGCTGCTCAAGCCGGTTTTATTTTTCGAGCACGCTGTTCAAATACGCCATTGCTGCCTCGAGAATTTCGTCACGACCCTCACGGATGCCTTGAATGGTTGGATGCACCTCGAGATCGGGGATCAGGCCGACACGTTGGAGTTGCTTGCCGTTGATGTGGGTTACAGCTTGACCGGTGAAGATGATGTAGCCACCGCCGGGTATATTGAAGCTCGTGATGTCTCCGTTTGCTCCGGTTGTGGCTGATCCGATCCAGATGGTGCTGTTCGCAGCTTTGAAAAACAAGCCAGTATGCTCGGCCTGACTCACAGTGCGTTCGTCAATCAGCATGATGGTTGTACCGAGATAGGCTGGTTTCGTTCTGTTTGGCAGGTATTGCGTGAACGTATCCGCGTTTGTTTGAACAAAATCTTTGCCATCTTGATCTGCGGCAACTCGAGGACGTTGGAATTTTGCGCCAGCAATTCGGGTTTGCTCGCTCAGTCGTGGTCCAATTTCCCAAGCCGTACCGTGCGGGTAGCCGCGCATGTCAAAAACAATGGCTCGAGTATTTTTAAACACCTCAAACATTTCTTCCACTTGATTTGCTTTGAGTCGATCAAGGTCGGCGTAACCAATATGTTCGTCCAGCAGTTTGAAGACTGGGCCTTCTCGTGCAGTCAAATCCCAAACGTGTTCTTGGGCCTCGCTGGTTCTCTCGAGTGTCACATGTTTTTGTTCACCTGTCGCATTTTTGACGGTGCATTTAATGCTGGATTTGTCCGGGCCTTTCAGAAGTCGTTCGGCCAGTTTCGCGTGCAAGGACTGCGCTGTGGAGGCGACCTGTGTTTTGAGCAGGAGTTGAACTCGAGTCGCTACGGGTTCGTCATCAATCATCACCAACGTATCGCCAAGTTCGAGCCCTGAGTTTCGCGTGGGTTCATCGAGCAAATCTGTGAACACATACTCGTTTTGAATGAAACGCAATCGCACCATCGGATGGGCCACACCGATGATTTCTGTCATGGTTGTGTTGCTCAAGGAAACATGCGAGTCTTGCAGGTGCGTCAGCATTTCACCCAGTGTCAACGTATACGCTCGGGGGTTTTGGGCCTCAATAAACCTGGGGATGAATTCGTGCAGTACGTCTTCCCAATTTCGATCCATCAGGTTTTTGTAGGGAAAGAAATGTTCGATTACATTCCAAACGCGAAACAAGGCCAGCAATCGGTGCTCGAGGTTCGGAGAGGTCATCTCCGGGTACGGATCATCGATCTTTTGCTTGCCCTGTGCCGCCGGGGTTCTGGGTGGGTGAGAAGGCGGTTTGAAATCTCGGGCAAGCTTGAATGCCGCCTCAAGCGCGAAGTCTTGCGCATCTGATTTGGTAACGATCAGGTTGGCGTGGAGCCCATCGATGCCGTCAGCGTACACAAGTTCTGCCACTCGAAACTCAATCACAAAATCTTCCTCGAGCTTGAATTGTTCCACGCTGATTCCGGGTTCGTTGCAGATGTCTTCGGCGATGATTGCGGCAAGGCCAGCGTTTTGCAGTGCGAGCGCAACCGTTGGTAGGCTCGAGTGTTTGTTGACCAGAAAGATCACGGGTCGAACTGGCTGATCGCCTTTGGCGATCAGCCGTTTTCCATCCACGGTGACGAAACCAGAACCATAGCCGCCGGAACTTCCGAACCGCTGCGTAGCGAATCCATTGTGCAACCTCGAGCGTTTTGCTGGCAAAAATGCGTCTTGACTGCACAAGCTTTGAGCCAAACCGCTGTATGTGAATTCATCCTCGAACGGTCTGGCCGATTGTTCGCCCGCAAATCGCAAGTCCACAACCACGGCTCGGGCTTTTGAGACCTGCGCAGCGATTTCCTCAAATCGCTCGAGAATCCGATCAAATTGCGTCCAGAAAATCGCCAGGTTCACCCAGACCAATAAAATCCCATCTTCGCTCAGGCTCGAGGTTGAAATCGGGGCATCCGGTTCAGCTTCGCCCCAGGTGTTTTTGTGTTCGATCCGTGTCGCCGGGTCTTGCAACACCTCGAGCATTCCGCCCACGGCTTTCGCGTAACTTGCCGCGTCGCCCGAGGCCATGATTTCTGGCAGTGCGTTCACGAGCGCAGCATCCCAGTCAATGTCGCGGTACGCCAAGTACGGGTGCAAGTATTTGATGCGGCCCCAGAGTTTACAGACTTGTGCCAGCCGGTCCATGTTCATGCTTCACCTCGAGAATGGTTGTCTGACAATCCTACGGAGAATTGTGATTTCGCGTGGGTTTGGTGCACAAACGCACCTCACCGGTCTCGCCTTGAAAACAGTCCTTGCAGGCTGTTCCCGCTAGAGATTGTTGCCACACTGTGGCAACAATTG
This sequence comes from Deinococcales bacterium, assembly GCA_031418155.1. Classification (GTDB taxonomy): domain Bacteria; phylum Deinococcota; class Deinococci; order Deinococcales; family JAAFIG01; genus JANOWZ01. The sequence goes on along the minus strand of JANOWZ010000396.1, from coordinate 16,933 downwards.
AGTTGGTCCCGTGTTCGTGAACTTTTGCCGCTCAAAGAGCCCTTGCGACGCGATTTCTACTCGCAAATGGCGATGCTGGAACGTTGGGCTATTCACACGCTCGAGCCTCCCATGAATTGAAACGCTCGAGCTTGATTTCTGCTTCGGAACTCGAGCGACGCATTTTGCGTATCGTTGGGCATGACTTGGCTTCTGTTACTCCTGTTCGTGATCCTCTGGCTGGGCGCACTGCTGGCGACCTTCATACCGGTCATTCCCGCCACGCTGATCATTTGGCTCGCGGCCTTGCTGCACGCCGTCCTGACCGGGTTCCAACCCCTCACCTGGGGCTACCTGATCGCGCTCGCGGTGCTGGCTGGGTTCGCCTTCGTGATCGACAACATCGCCGCCGCCTGGGGCGCTCGCAAGTTCGGAGGCTCGAGCGCCGCCGGTTGGGGCGCATTGCTTGGCGGGCTGGTCGGGTTGTTCCTCGGGCCGATTGGTTTTCTGGCCGGTCCTATCGTTGGTGCAATTTTGGCCGAAATGCTGATCTCGAAAAAAGGGTTTCCTGACGCGATGCGCAGCGGTGTCGGCACATTGTTGGGCTTGCTCGGCGGGGTCGGTGCGAAACTGGTGATTCACTTTTTCATGGGCGTGCTGGTGCTGATCCGAATTTTCACCGCCTGAATCGGCATCGGTTCAAGCGTGAACGTTGACTCGGGCATGACTGTGTTTTACTCGTGCCGGTCGAGCCTGCGCCATCCCAATTCGAGCGGTAAGACCGTGCCGAGCACGGTGGCCAAGGCCATCAAGCCGAGCACGATCCAGCCTTCGGGCGCGGTGAAGTACGTCAGGCCAGGGTACGCGGTTGGGTACTGAATCGAAACATACGCGGGCCGTGCCACGATCACCACCAGCAACGCCGAGTACGCCAAGCTCGAGATCATGTACAGCATCCCGCCCGGTGAGATGCCGATCTCGGCGGGATTGTCGGCCTTGAAGCGTGGCATCGCCGCCCCGAAACCCACGCCGAGCGAGGTCATGACCAGGGCGCTCGAGGTGGCAACCATGACGCTGCACAGCGTGATCACGGCAGAAAGCGCCAGCGATTGCGCACTGAAGTAACCCATGCACAAGGCCAGGATCAGTGTGGCGGGCAGTGCGCCCCAGTATTTGGCGAGCACGAAATCACGGGTGCTGATTGCGCCGGTGCGAATTAACCAGTAACCCGGACCCTCGAGACTGACGGCGGGAAAGGCCATGCGGATGCCAACCCCGGCGATCACGAAGCCTTGAAAGGCGAGCGTCATGAAGCCGACGGCGCTGCGGAAGACCTCACCTTCAATGGGTAAGGCCTTGATCGAGACCACATACACGCCGCCGAGCGCGACCAGAATCAACAGTTGCGACCATTGTGTGGCATCCCGCAAGAGCAAGCGAATGTCTTTCATGACGATCACGCCAACTGGTCCAAAACTGGACAACCAACGCTCGAGGCCGCTCGCTTGGCGCGGGGTGGGGTCGAGTCTGACGCGGGAACTCTCGAGGCCGCGCACCCAGCCCTCCTGGTACGCTTTGGCGGCCAGCCAACCGCTTGCCAGGATCAGGATGAGGGCGAGCAGCAAGAGGGGCCAGAACGCCTGTGCAAACTCACCCCGAGCCCCCTGCCAGATGACTTTTGCCGCCCAGCTTGGTGGCAAGAACGGACTTTGACTCGAGCCGAAATACTGTTCGACGACCGCCTCGAAATTCTCGTTGGTGGAAAGTTGCTTCAGGAGTTCTTCCGGGCGGGCCGCACGAATGAAATAGACCAAACTGGCCGAGAGGATCACGCCCAAACCGGTCGCCACCTCACGCACCCGACCGAGCGGCGCGAGGCGCATCAGCAAGACCGCGATGCCCGCACCCAACCCAACCGGCATCATGTACGCCAGCAAGGCGCTCGAGACGGCCAGCGGGTAATACCACCAGTCGGCCTTGAAATGCAGGCCAATGCCAATCAACAGTGGAGCCGTCAGCAGGCTCGGGATGCCTGCCGCTGAAAGAAAGGTTTCGGAAAGTTTGAGCGCAAAAACCCGAGCCGTTGAGATCGGTTGTGACAGCAGAAAGTTCAGGTCATCGGACGTGTACAGTGTCGAAATCGCCGTGGTGATCGCCGAGAAGGTCACGCCAGAAGTCAAGACCAGCAAGCCCGTCTCGAGCACCCGCTGCATGACCGTGCGCCCAACCACACTGCACGATTCGAGCAGCGGCAACTTGCCGTAATCGCACAAAAACGCCATGGCGCGGCGCGTACCCTCGAGTTCCGCCCAAACGACCAGCACCACGAACGCCATGATGATGGCGAAACCGAGCTTGGAACCTCGGGCAATCGAGTTCCACAAGCCGCGCAGTTTCAATCCAGCCAGGCTCGAGCCGGTCCCACGGGGCATCGGGGCGCGAGGCATGGGACGGGCGAGGCTCATGGTTGGACCTTGAAGGACTTGGCGAAAGGCGAAAGGCGAAGGACAAAGGGAAGGTCAAGAACTCGGGCCTCAAAGCTCGAGCCTGGTTTTGCACTTTCCACTTTCCACTTTGCACTTTCCACTACCGTCCCCATCAGTCCGCCGCCTGCGCCAACGTACCTTTGCGTTCGAGTTCTTCCTCTGCGACCAGCTTGAAGAAAATCCGCTCGAGCGTGTTGCCTTCGACACCGCCACGTTCCTCTCCGGCGTGGGTTTGCAATTCCTCGAGCGTACCTTCACCGAGAATCTTGCCGTGATCCAAAACCGCAATGCGATGCGCGACGGCCTCGGCGACCGGCAGCGAATGTGTGGTCAGCAGGACGGTGTTGCCTTTGGCGGCGTAATCGGCAAACAATTCTCGGGCTTGCTTGGCGGCCCGAGGGTCCAATCCGACCATCGGTTCATCGACGATCAAGACCGGCGGTTCGGGCAGGAACGCCGAGATGATGGTGAGTTTCTGCTTCATGCCGTGGCTGAAGGTTTCGATCAGTTCGTTGCCGAACCCCTCAAGGCCAAAAAACTCGAGCCAGCGTTCGATCTCTTTGCTGGCATCCAAACGGTGCAAACCCGCAATGAAGCGCAGGAGTTCTCGAGCGGTCAGTTTGCCGTACAGGTAAGGCCGATCCGGGATGTAACCGAAGCTGGCTTTGGCCTTGACCGGCTCGCGCCAGACATCAAAGTGATTGACCCGTACCGTGCCGCTCGAGGGTCGGGTCAGGCCGGTGATGGCGCGAATGGTGGTGGTTTTGCCCGCGCCGTTCGGTCCGAGCAGCCCGAAGACCTCGCCGGGTTTGACGGTTAAATTCAATGGTTTGACGGCCTCGACACGACCGAACCGTTTTGAGAAATCACGAACCTCAATCATTTGGCCTCAATCATTGGCTGAGTGTAGACCTTGGGTTGTCACGGATTTGTGAATAACGGGCAGGGGGAAGGGCAGGTGAAACAGTAAAAAGAAACAACCAAGATCAACGACTCGCACCTCGAGCTTTTTTTTCACCTTCCACTTTGAATTTTCCACGCGCCTTACTTCAGTGCGAGTTTGCCCAGCCGGTACAAGCGATCCGGTGGGAATCGGCGCAGCATGTGGTTCGCGGTTGGGTTGCGCTCGGCGCTGGCCTCAATGCTCGAGATCATGCGTTCGAAGACCTCTTCGGGCATGGTCAGGGCGGGTGAAAGGCGAATCACCCGCTTGGCGGACAGCGAAAAATTTGCGGTCACGCCGCCCAAGTACAGCGTGCGGCAACCGAGCGCCCCGGATGCCTCGGAGTTGATTTCGCCCAGACCGGGAACCATTTTTTCGGGCACAACGGTTTTGAATTGCAGGGCCATCAACATGCCCGAGCCGCGCACGGCCTCGAGCAGTTTCGGGTATTTGGCTTGCACGGCTTGCAGGCGCTCGAGGCCGATTGCGCCAAGGCGTTGCGAACGTTCCGGCAGGTTTTCAGAAACCAATATCTCGAGCGATTTCAGACCGACCGCCATCGCAAAGCTGTTGCCGCCAAAGGTGTTCGAGTGGCGTTTGCTGGCGAATCCGGCGAGGGTTTTGGCGAAAATCCATTTGCGGGCAATCGTTGCGCCCGTTGCGGCAATGCCACCGCCGAGCGGTTTGGCCAGCGTCACAATGTCCGGCTCGAGCCCGCCCGCAAGTGAAGCGAACCAGTGTCCGGTGCGGCCCAGTCCGGTTTGGATTTCATCGGCGATGGTCAGAATATCGTTCTGTTTGCACAGGGCATTGACGCGGGCCAGAAAGCGGGCCGGTGGTGCGATCACGCCCGCCTCGCCTTGAAGTGGCTCGAGGATCACGGCGGCAATGTTTTTGGCCCCGAGGCGTTCGATCGCGGCCTCGAGTGCGTCGGCATCACCGTAGGGCAGGGTGGTGACGTTCGGCATCAGCGGCCTGAACATGTCTTGGTATTCGGCATTCGGGGTCAGTGCGAGCGCACCCATCGTTTTGCCGTGGTACGCGCCCTTAAAGTTGATGAACTCTTTGGCTTTGGGCCGTGCGGCCTTGACAAATTTGATTGCGGTTTCAATCGCTTCGGTCCCAGAGTTTGAAAAGAACACCCTCGAGTCGGCGTGGCTCGGGGCGAAATGTGCGAGCAGTGCCACCAGGTTCGTCTCGAGCGCGGCACGCCAGACACTGGCGGATTGTTGCGGCAAGCCCAATGCCCGGTCTTTCTCGAGAAATTCCTGCACAAACTGATGCAATGGTGGGTAGCGATCCCCGAATGGAATCGCGGCGTACCCGCCCGCGTTGATCGTGCGATGACCAGCCGGGTCTTGCATCTCCCAGGGGGTGAGCATTGAGAACGGCCCAGAAATGCCCAACGCCTCGAGTGCACGAATCAGGTCTTCGTTGCCGTGAATCATCTCGTCGCGTTGCGCATCACGGCCCGAGTAGCGTTCCTCGAGCACGTCGCGGGCCTGAATCGGCAGGCGCAAGCTCGAGTCGATCGTGCTTGCTGGGGTTGAGGTTTTGGCCTGGGTGAAATTGAACCAACTCGGTTTGGCAATACTCATAGACACGCCTCCAACATGATACTCACACGGACTCCTTGGTTTTAAGACGGTTCTCGAGTTGATCACGCCAAGCTTGGGACAGTGCGGGTTGCGCGAGGAGGTTTTCAATCTTCTCTCGAGGCATCTTCTTGTGGTGCATCACCAGGTTCGCAGCCTGAACCGAAACCTCGCCGCGAGAAACCAATTCAAGGCGATCTCCAGCCTGCACGGTTCCAGGTTCGAGCACGCGAAAGTACCAACCGGTCATGCCGGAATCGACGACTCGTTTGACGAAATTTTTGATGCCGAAGCGTGCTGCGAGCGTGCCGCAAGGTTGGCGCGGTTGCGAGATTTGCACGCGGGCCGCGCCGACCTTGAAGACATCCCCGATGTGAACCTCATCCTCGAGCAGACCCGAAAGCGTGAAGTTCTCGCCGAAACTTCCGTTGGGCAGTTCATGCTCGAGTACTTCAGCCCAGAAGTCGTAATGCTCGCTTGCATAGGCGCAAACGGCTTTGTCTGGCCCGCCGTGGTATTTGCGGTTGACTTGTACATCGTCCACAAACCCGAGCACGCCCAACTCGAGTGCATCCGTGACGGATTGTTTGAAGATTCCCGTTTGAATCTCGCGCCCGTTGACCTCGAGTGCGCGGATTGAGCCTGTGTTTAACGCCTGAAGGGTCGCTTGAGATTCCACAATGGCTCGAGTGTATCGCCCGTTGGCTGTGAATGCGAGTCAGGATGTACTTTTGTAAACCCGCTTTCCTTCCATGAAGGATTTGACCAGGACAATGTGAATTTTGTCCGTACACTTGTTGTCCCACTGGAGCGCACGATGCGAAATCGTCTTCCTCAAGTCCTGGCCGTGTTGATTGCGCTCGCCCTGAGCGTCACTTCACTCTGGCTGCCAACGAACGCGCAAAATCGTGACCTGGTTTCTCAAGATCCGGCGGCCTCCGGCACGCAGGATTTGACCGCAGCGGCCTCCGGCACGCAGTCTTGGCAAAGTTTGGACAGCGAGGCCAGAATCCGGCTCGAGGCGGGCAATGCGCGGGCCGCTGCGACCCTCTGGACGCGGGCGTTGGCCCTGCAAGAACGTGCGCTCGAGTCCGACGCGCCAGAATTGCTCGAGACGCTCTCCAGGCTTTCAGAGGTCAGCTTGGGCTTGGGCGAGTACGGCAAGTCCCTCGAGTACGGTGTGCGGGCCATGCGGGGCCGAACTGCCCGGTTCGGTGTGGAATCGTTTGAAGTCAGCGAGAATTACCTGCTGCTCGCCAACCTCGAGCGTGCGTTAGGCGATGCGCCGCGTGCGTTGGCGTTCGCCAAGAAAACTTTGCGCATCCGTTCACTGGATTGGCAACCCGAGGGTGCTCTGGATCGGGCGGTCGCGCTCGAGGCATTGGCGCTGGCGAGGGCGGCAAACAATGATCCCAAAGCGGCGCTCGAGGCGATGCGTTTGGCGCTTCAGGAACGGTTGCGGCAACACGCGGCGAACGCGCCGGAGCTTGTGCCAGGATATTTGGTGCTCGGTGATGTGCTGATGCGGGGCTCACAGCCTGCGCGGGCGCTCGAGCAGTACCAAAAGGCGAAACGGGTGCTCGAGGCGCACGATCAAACATTGGATCAGGAAATGGCGAGCGCCCTGAACGGCATCGGGCAGGCATTGTCTGGCCTGAAACGCGCCCATGAAGCCCTGCCCGCACTCGAGGTCGCGGTTTCCTTGCGTGAGGCGCTCCTCGGCCCGGACCACCTCGAGACGGCGACGGTCACGCACAATTTGGGGGCCGCGAGTTTGCTGGTCGGGAATGTTCGTGCCGCCATTGAGGCGTTCACGCAGAGCGCCCAAGCATTTTTAAACATCGCTGATCAGACCTTTCCGATGCTGGATGGGCCGGGAAAAATCAAATTCAACGCCGCGAACCGCTACCGGCTGCGGGCCTTGCTTCGCGCCACCAGCAGCGACCCCGAACCGACCGAAACCAACACCACCCGCGCGCTCGAGGCGTGGTTGTCGTTCAAGGGCAGCGCCTTCAGCCTCGAGAATGGCCTCTCGCCGCTGTACGAACGGGCCTCGAGCATCACCAGGGCCATCGATGAGTATTTTGCCCTGAAATCCGAACTGAGCGAACGTTTCACCAGCACGCCCGCCACGACCGCCGAGGCGAAAAGCAATCGTGAACGCATCGATGAGATCGAACGCCGCATCGCCGAACTCGAACGCCTGCTTTCGGGCGGCACGAACGGTCTCTCCAAATTGCTCGAGTTGCGCCGCGTCAGTCTGCGCGACCTGCAAACCCATTTGCTCGAGGGTGAGGTTTACGTCGATTACGCCTGGTTCGAGGATCAGGTCTATGCGCTGACGATGGATGCGACCGCACACGTGCGCATTACCCGATTACAAACCGATGGCCTGCCCGACCTGATTGCCCGACTGCGCAAAGCGCTCGAGACGAGCAAATCGATGGCGCAACTCGCGCATTTGACCGGGGCGCTCGAGCAACGCCTGATCGCGCCGCTCGAACCCGCCCTGAGGGATGCGAGCGTGATGATCATTTCCCCGGACGGTCCGCTGCATTTCTTGCCGTTTGACCTCCTCGGTAAACGCCCGCTGATTGAACGCCTGACCGTGCGTTACACCCCCACCGCTCGAGATTTACTGCGCTTGCGTTTAACGCCGACCGAACCGGCACTCGAGGCCAGCGCCGTGTTTGGCAATCCAGACTTCACCGCCAAATCTTCAAGCCCCGCCGTACCCGGCGCGACCCGCAGTGCCGACGAGGTCTACCTGACCGGCCTGTTGCGCCGATCGGCCTTCAAGCCGCTGCCGGAAACCGCGACCGAAGCCAAAGCCGTCGCCGAACGCCTCGGACCAAGCACACAAATTTTCATGGGCGGGGACGCGAACGAACAAAACCTCTTTGGCCTGAAATCGCCTCGGGTCTTGCACCTCGCCACGCACGGGTTCTTCCTGTCCGATCCGGGATTGCCGAACCCGCTCTTGCGCGTCGGCTTGGCACTCGCTGGCGCACGCTCGAGCGCCGTTGCGGGCAGCGGTTATGGCCTGCTGTCAGCCTTGCGGCTCGAGGGTCTAAGTTTGCGCGGTACGGAATTGGTCACGCTGTCCGCCTGCGACACCGGGCTTGGCGATGCGTTTGCTGGCGAAGGTGTCGCGGGTCTCAACCAGGCGTTCCTCGCCGCCGGAGCCCGTCGCGTGATGCTCAGCCTGTGGAAAGTCCCAGACCGCGAGACCTCACTGCTGATGCAAGACTTTTACACCCGTTACGCCAACGGTGACGATCCCGCCGAGGCGTTGCGATCCGCGAAACTCGAGTTATACAAACAAGGATTGTCACCGAGGGATTGGGCGGCGTTCGTCTTGAATGGCGAGTGAGGCAAGGGAAAAGGTGAAAGCCAAAAGGTTAAAGTAACCCCAACATCCATGTCCTTTGGGCTTTTACCTTTCGACTTTTACCTGTGTTTTTTGGAGATCCCATGTCTAACAATCCCGTGATTGTTTCTGCCGTTCGCACACCCGTCGGGCGTTTCCTCGGTGGTCTCTCGAGCCTGACCGCGCCAGAATTGGGCGGCATTGCGGTGCGTGAGGCGATCTCGAGGGCGGGCATCGACGCGAATCTGGTCGAGGAGGCGATCCTTGGCAATGTCGTGCAGGCGGGTGTGGGCCAGAATCCGGCACGACAGGCGGCGTTGAAGGCGGGCATGAACACCGGCAGCGGCGCGACGACCGTCAACGTCGTTTGCGGTTCGGGCCTGAAGGCCGTGATGCTGGCGGCGCAGGCGATCCGGGCCGGTGATGCGAACGCGATCATCGCGGGTGGCATGGAAAGCATGAGCAACGCACCGTACCTGATTCGCGGCGCTCGAGAGGGCTTCAAGGCCGGACACAAAGAACTGACCGATGCGAACATGTACGACGGCCTGTGGTGCGCCTTCGAGCATTGGCGCATGGGTGATGCCGCCGAGGTCACGGCCCGTGAAAAGCACATTTCAAGGGCGGATCAGGATGCGTTTGCGCTCGAGTCACACCGTCGGGCGTTGGCGGCGATTGATTCGGGCGCGTTCAAATCGGAGATCACGCCTGTCACGTTTGAGGGCAAAAAAGGCGCGACTTTCATTGATACCGATGAATCGCCACGCCGTGAAACCAATCTGGCGGCCCTCGAGAAACTCAAACCGGCATTTTCCAAAGATGGAACAGTCACGGCTGGAAATGCCCCCGGCTTGAACGATGGCGCAGCGGCCTTGATGGTCATGAGCGCAGATGTCGCCCGAACCCACGATCTTAAACCGCTCGCCGAGATCATTGGTTACACCGTCTCGGGCCTCGAGCCGAAATGGTTCACGATGACACCCGTGCCCGCCGTGCAAGCCCTGCTCAAACGAACCGGGTTACAGCAGTCCGATGTGGACCTCTGGGAGTTCAACGAGGCGTTCGCGGTCCAGGCGCTTGCGGTCCTGCGCGAACTCAACATCGATCAGGCTAGAGTAAATGTCAACGGTGGTGCTGTGGCGCTCGGACATGCAATTGGGTGCTCGGGCGCTCGGATTTTGGTCACGCTGTTGCACGCGCTCGAGGCCAGAAACCTCGAGACGGGTGTTGCCAGTTTGTGTGCCGGTGGTGCGAACGGTTTGGCGATAGCGGTACGCCGCTTGTAAGACAGAGCGGTACGCCGCTTGTAAGACAGAGCGGTACGCCGCTTGTAAGACAGAGCGATCAGATGGCTGTGACCATCAACCTTTGACGACGCGCCGAACCGCTCCAAGCAGGCCGCGCAAACGGTTCGAGAATGCCGATGCCGTCTTGGGTGGGAAGAAACTCAACAGCAAGCCAATCAAGGCTCGAGGTTTGAATCCCCTATGCAGGGCTTTGAGGAGTTGCGCACGGGCCTCACGAGCCTGTCCAAGGTGCAGCATTTGCGTGCCTGCACGGGTGCGGCGCACGACGATCTCGTGACGGAAAACAGGATGCAAGTCTTTCAGGCGTGGGTCCTCGAGAAACCGGTCGTAGCACAGTGATGCGTTCAAATCCAAGGCCATGTGCGAGTTCACGCTGTCCTGCCCGGTGTGCACCCGGCAGTACATCAGGCGATTTTTTTCGTAGTACGCACCGCCGCCGTTCTCGAGTGCCAGGTAGAACAACCACAGGTCATACGTGTTTGCGGTCTCGAGCAAGAAATTGTCCAAATTGACGGATTTGCGGCGAAACAGCGATGCGACCAGGGAAATGTTGCGTTTGACCAGGCCGACATCGAAGGCTGGAATGTGCAGTCCCGGCTCGAGTTGATCGCGGCCCCATTCGCGTGTGGCCGCCTCGGTCGCTTCGGCTTGAACCTCGTTGTGACCATCAACCACGTGGTAATCGCTGAAGGCCATGCCGACGCTCGGGTGTTGCTCGAGTGCCGTAACCAGCTTGGCAATGAAGTCTTCGCCCCAGAAATCATCATCGGCGAGCACGCAAAAGTAATCGCCGCGCCCCTGCCGAAACAACGAGATCACATTCAACGCCATCCCGAGGTTCTTTTCCCGTCCGATGTAGGTGATGCGCGGATCGTTGAACGATTCGACGATCTCACGGGTGATGCTTGAGTTACCGTTGTCGCCAACCAGAATCTCGAGGTTGCTGTGCGATTGCGTGACCACACCCTCAAGGGCGCGTCGCAGGTACTCGGGCCGGTTGAAGGTCGGCATGGCAACGCTGACCAGTGGGCTTGTGCTGGCTGCGCTCATCAGGTGTTCGCTTGGGGTGGTGCGTTGTGGGTCTTCAAAGCGCATCATTGACTCGTATTGTCCTCAATCTTGTTTAAGTTCAGTTCAAATCTTATTCATTCTTTTACGGTGTTTCGGCTTTGTGAATCATGATGCCCACAGTTCACGGTCCAGACGACGTGACCGAGGTCACACTCGGATAAAACGCTCTGAGACAAGCGTCACGTCACACACGGGTCCGGGTATCCTATGACAAGATGTTTTGCCTCGAAATCAGACTTCAAATTTTCGCCGTGACATTTGAAACGGCTTGACGCACTTCCGATGCAACCGCGCTTGAGCCCGTCAAATCTGCCCCGACCGAACCTGATCTGGCCCGGTCTGCTGATCCGGCCACGCAGACGAATCCGACCAACGAATGCCCAATCGCATCCCAGCAGTATTGCTCGGGTGAAAACACGCTCGAGCCTTCGCTTGCTGCAACCCAATCGCTTTGAAGGGCCGCCTCGAGCGCTGCCGTCAGCGCAAACCGGTTATTTTCGGACCTCAGGTGCGGTGTGCCTTCAAAAACCTCGAAACTTGGATCGAGGGCAGATTCGAAAACGTGCAAAATTGGGCGTTGCCGAGCCAGCACACGGGCCAAATCGCTCGGACTGCGGTACGCTGAATTCAGGCCAAATGTCAGCAGCACATCTGCCGAAACCTCGAGTGCTGCCGCCTCCGTATCGCTGGCATCCAGGCAGTGAACGCAAGATTCCAACTCGAATTCTCGGACCAACCTGGCCAGTTGCGCTGAAGCTTTGGCGAACACCACCTCGAGCGATTCGCTCAGGCCCACACGGGCGTTCAAAGTCTCGAGGAATGGTACAGCATCGAAATTTGATGCTTGCGAGCAGACGATGCGCAAACGATCACGCTTGATCCGATTTCTGCTGGTGCGCAACTCGTTGCGATCAAAACCGTTGCGCACCACCAGCAATGACTCATTGTCCTCGCCACGCAACGCCCGGTACTTGCGGGCCAACGCTTCACTCGAGACGAGCACCCGGTCCGCCGCCCGCACCAGTTTCGCCTCGAGACGACGGTTCAACCAAGCGGTGAGTTTGGGGGATTCAAGCGCGAAAGGCTCAGTCCAATCGGCTACCCAGGAAATCTGTGCAGCCCTCGAGAACGCCTGTGCCGTCACATGCGCCGATATTGGCGGGCCACTCGAGATCACCAGATCAAACGCCTGCCCAGCGTGCAACGCTTGCGCCTCTCGCAATGCCCCCTGATCGAATGCCCTTCCCGCCTGCACCGCAACCAACACCAGGCTCAAACCCTGATCCCGAACACTGCCGGAGAGTTGCGCCCAGCGTTCACCCGCAGGATCAGAAGGCTCGAGGTGTGAAGTCAGCAGCAGGATGCGCAAGGGAATGCTCCTCAAACAGTCTTGGGTGACGAATTCATCTCGAGCACAATAATCTCGGACCCGTCACCCATTCCTGAGGGCCTCTTAAACACCAACCTTCAAGAGGTCCTCGAGCCAGCTTTCACCCGTGAAATGCTTGTACTGCTCGGCGCGGAACCGGTCTGCGAGGCGACCAACCGGCAACTCGACATCGCTGTAGCGAATCAGGCCGTCTTTGGGAATGTCATTCAAGAGTTTGCAACCCAGGACCAAGCCTTCGGGCAGGTACTGTTCGCTGCACATCTCTTCACTGTTGACGGCCTCGCCATAGGTCATGTACTCGCCGTAATCGTCCAGCGTTTCGCCTGCTTTCAAATCACGCTTGGCGACCGCGCAGACCTCGACGACCGGCCCACCCAAAGGCTTGGCGAGCGAATCACCGAACAGCACCACCCTGGCAATCGAGGATGGAACCTCGAAATGCACCAGGTGATACGGCACGAAAAAGCTGTACAACGGACCCGGCCCCATCTTGTACAAATTCAGGTAATGCTGCTGTTTGGGATCATCGTGTTCGGCAAGGCAGTAAACCTTGGTCAAGGGCGTGCCGACCACGTAATCGATGGCCCCACCCATTTCGCGCAATCGCTCAATGTCGTAAATCTCGCCGATCTTCATGACATCGCCGCGATACTCGAGGCCGCGTGACATGCCGCGCTGCAAGACTTTGAACCCGGTCGCGTTCGCCACGATGGTCTGCTCGAAAGAAATCTTGCTGCCGTCGGCGAAGGATGTCACCATCGCCGGGTTTTGCCCCCACTGTTCGGCGAAGCCCTTTTGCGTGGTCGGGTTGCGGTACGGGTCCTGCAAACCCTTGACGTTGCCCATGACTCGAGGGGTCAGGCCCAAACCTTTGACCCAACGGATCAAATTGATCTCCACACCCGGCTCGTCACCGTCGCAGGCCGAGCAAACCACATTGTATTTCTTGGCGTACTCCTGCAAGATTGGCCCGAGCGTCGCGTCCAACTCGGCGTTCATCAGGACCACGTGCTTGCCGTGCTTCATCGCCTCGAGCGTCACATGCAAACCAAACTCGACCGCGCCGGTCGCCTCAACGATCACATCGATGTGCGGGCTGCGGCACAACAGCATCGCATCCTCGGTGGCAATCGCCTTGCCAGCGCGGGCGGCATCCTCGAATTCGTCCGCGCCATTGACCATCACCGGCTCGAGGCCCGAATACTCCCAGACGTTCAAGGCGCGTTGCGGGTTGCGGTTGCTGATCGCCACCACACGCATTCCGGGCGTGCTGTTGGCAATCATGTTGGTTAAACCTTGGACCATGAATCCGGCCCCGATCAGACCGACACGGATCGGGTTGTTGGCTTGTGCACGGGCTTTCAGGGCAGTATCGACAAGAATCATATCGCCTCCAAGTATGCGCCTTCATCCTTAAGCATGACTGAAGAATCCGACTCGAGTTACCGCACATCACAAAAGACTTGGGATTGGCACTCGAGCGTTCTGAGTTGGTTGCGGCGTTCCCGGTCACAGTTGAACTCGAGTGTTGTAAAACTCAACTGAGATTTTCGTGTCTCGAGCGGAAAGTTTCGTGATGGTTGGCATGGGCGCTCCTGGTCAGAGGTCTGTGAGAGCAGGTTGTTTGTACATGGCTGGTGCAATTAATTTGAAATGTTCAAAGGCTACATTAATTGCATCGTTTCCAAGCTCAAATTCATTCCCAATTTCGTCGAAGCGATCCCACTCTGGTCCTTTGCCAAAGGGATCGAGTTGAGAAAATTCTTCTTGCGTAACATTTTCATTACCTCGAACATAAATACCAAAAGCCTCCTCGAGTAAGTTTTTCTCTCGAGTACGACCGAGTTCTGTAAGGTATGAGATGACCGTCTGGTATTCCGTTAATGTCCAAGCTTGATAGAACAGGTCACAAAAGCCATTGCAAACTATCGGCCATGACATTCCCATTAGCAAGAGGTTTCTCTGTTCCTCAAAATTTCTTTCTGATTCTGGAATTGCTTGCAACCAAAAGCCGAGATCGGGATGCATGTTATCTGGGTCTCCAGGCAATATTTGTTTGAGTTTTTCAAAGTCTCGATATTTATCCATGTATAACCTCCGAATAGCAACGCCGTAGCCTCACGCTGCATAAATCACTTTGCCTTCTTTAAAAATCTTTTTCAGCAAGGTGCTGTGTTCCATTCGTGTCGCAATGTGCGCTTTGGGTAACGCCAGCAAATCCAGTGCGAAGCTCCGACCACGCAAAACCCGAGATGCGATTCGTGCCAGTTCGTGCGGTTCGCCCGTTTCGGTGATCACCAGAATGTCGTAATCAGAATCAACGCGATGATCGCCGCGTGCTCGAGAACCGAACAGAATGATCTGGCTCGGTTGCAAGGCTTTTGCGATGCGAGTGACGGCATCCTCAAATGAAACCGGTGGCTTTTGCTCCTGCATGATGTTCACTTTACCTCTTCATCCGAGTTGCTTCCCGCCATCCAATACCAGGATCACACCGTTCGCAAATCCATTCTCGGCCAGAAAGAAAATCGCTTGTCCAGTCTCGAGCGTCGTGCCCATCCGTCCAACTGGCAACCTGGCACTGATCGTCTCGAGCACGGCTTTGCCGTCGGGTTGTTCGGTCAGCCATTCGCTGTACTGCGGTGTCCAAACATCGCCGGGGCAAATGCAGTTGACGCGCACACCTTTGGGTGCGAAATCGAGCGCGAGTGTTTTGGTCATGGCGACCACGCCTCCTTTCGCGGCGGCGTAGGCGATGGCTTCACTCTGGCCTTGCAGTCCAACCAGGCTTGAGACGTTGACGATGCTGCCGGCGTTTTTGATCAGGTGCGGCATGGCGTGTTTGCAAAACCAGAAGACGCTCGAGAGGTTCAATGTCAGCATGTCCAACCATCGTTCGCTGCTGGTTTCGAGCAGGGGAGTGCGCCGGTTGCGACCCGCGTTGTTGACCAGCACATTCAAGCGTCCGTACTTCTCGAGCGTTGCGGCAATGCAGGCTTGAATGCTCGGCTCGAGGGTGACATCGGTCTGCACAAAGAACGCTTCATGCCCTGAAGCCTTCAATTCTGTCTCGAGATTCCGGCCCGAGGTTTCGTCACGTTCGGCGAGCACGACCGCGTAGCCAGCCTGTGCAAAAACCCGAGCTGTACCTTCGCCGATGCCGCGCCCCGCTCCGGTGATCAGCGCAACTTTCACTCGAGCACCCGTTTTGCTTCCTCTTCGATCCAGGCGAGTGCGGCTTCAACCTCGAGTTCTCGCGTCAAGGCTTTGCGCACGCCGCGCCAGATGATGTCTTCGCAGGCTGGGTATTTCGCGTGTTTCGGTGGAATCAGCGTGCTTCGGCTGGCCTGCCCGAGCAGCTTCCAACGTTTCTCCGCGAGCGAGCCGGGTTCTGCTTCACCTTTGACAATCTCGAGTGCTTTTTTGCGTGTCGGCAAACTGCCCTGTCTGGCCTCGAGCGTTTGGCTGGGTTCGCTGGTCAGGTAACGCAGCATTTGCAGCGCGGCGGGCCGATCTTGCACCGTGGTCGGAATGGCAAAGGCGTGCGATCCGGCGTAAATCTGTCGGCCTGTCGGTCCGGTCGGGTAGATGGCGAGATCGAACTTTTCGTGCACGCTCGAGGCTGGATCGTTGTACTGGTAGAAGCCTCCGGGCCAATCGGTGGTCATTGCGGCATGACCGTCACGGAAGCACCGCGAGACTTCATCGTAATGCCAATCCGGGATTTCTTTCGGCGCGGTTTTTTCGTACAACTCGAGCAGCAATCCGAGTGCCCAACGTGCCGCATCCGTGTCCGTGTGAACCTCGAGTTTGTCGATACTCGAGCCTTTGAAGAGGTTCGCCCCAGCCATCGCGGTCAGTTCGTACAAATGTCCGAACAGCCCAGATTCCTTGCCGGGAAAAACGAAGCCGTATCGTCCATCACGGCTTTGCTCGAGTGCGACCGTTTTGAATTCTTCCCACGTTTTGGGTGGATTTTCGATCAAGTCTTTGCGGTAATACAGAAGTTTGATGTCAAGGTTGCGCGGAATGCTTTTCAACTCGCCACCGATTCGGGCAAGTTCGATGGTGCGCGGCTCGAAGTCTGCCAATTCTTCCTCGAGAATTTCTGGCAGCGAGGTCAGCCATTGCGCTTGACCGGGTGCGTATTTGGTGTGCGTCGAAATCAAATCGTAACGTGCCGTGCCATTGCTGAATTCTGTTTTGATCCGATGGTTCAAATCTGGATGGTCAAGCGACTTGACGATCTCGAGTTGCAGTCCAGTGATGTCGGTGAATTTTTCCAGGCGGGCGTACAACGGTTCATACATGGGGCCGCCGACGAGCAGGGCACGTAATGCTGGCATGGGTGAATACCTCGAGTCTGGATTGATCTGTGGGGTTGATCTGTTTGGATTGTAACGCGGCCTGAGGTTAGCTTGACTCGGCTCGAGTTCGGGAGGTTGCGGGCGTCTCTTGACACGTGAACGCCTGCCCGATAGAGTCTCTGCAAACGATTACATTGATTTTTTGGCGTTGCCATCTGGCCGTTCGGCCATCCCGTTTTTTCGTGCTTCTGCTCACCTTGACATCAATCCAAACTCGAGCCTATATTCTTGGCAATCGTTTGCAATTCGTTTCCTATCCCGAGATCCGTCGGGCGGTTTTATTTTCGGCCTTTCGCGGGTTCAACCCGCTCGGCAAGTTTCAAGGAGGGTTTATGAACAAGCTAGCAATGGGGGCGTTGGGTCTTGCAGCCATCGGGCTCGCGCTCGGAACCGCAGACGGACAAACGCAAAAGTACGCAGGCAAA